>JBKHFN010000068.1:0-7028 GCA_046540195.1 Salinarchaeum sp. | reverse complement strand
CGTCCTTGTCCTGCCAGCCGATGTTGGTCGACAGCCCCTCGTCGTGCATCATCTTGGTCGTTGGGGCACCGACCCGTGACTTCTCGTCTTTTTCCTTGGCGTCGAAGGCGCGCCACTCCGGACCGTGGTCAATCTCGTCGGACTCAACGACGAGGCCACACTCCGTGCAGATCGTTTCGCCGTGCTCCTCGTCAGTGCGGAGTTTCCCCCCGCACTCGGGACACACGTCGACCCGTTCCTCTTCGTCTTCGTGCTCGTGCTCGTCGGTTGGGGTGTGCTCGTCTGTTCGCGTTCGGGTTCGTTCGTCACTCATGATGGGGAAAGATAGGAGGGGGGGATTGGTGAGCCGACGGTGGAGGGTCGGGTCCCCGACCACCTAAAATACTGTAAGGGTTCAAGACTTATAAATGCATCGCAGATCGGTATATATCTGTCGCCATTTCGAATATGAAGGTTTCGAAATAGTCGTCCAGGGGGGCTATTCACTCCCGTATATACTTATATCCATGATGTTACGGGTCAGACGGTAAAGAGTTCGCCCTCCGTCGGCACCTCAAGGATCCCTAGGCGCGCCCCCGCATCGAGCCAGGCGTGCCCGTAGGAAAACGCGGCGAGTGCGTTAACGGGGTCCTCCTCCGCCCGGAAGTGACGGCCGTCCTCAAGATACGAGCGGGCCATTCGCAGACAATCTTCTGCGCCGTCCGCAAGCGGTGATCCTGCCGGCGGGGCGACCGACGCGGCCGCCACGGCGTCGGCCAAAAGCTGTTCGTACCGATCGACCTTCTCCGCAAGCGCTGCTGGCATGGCCTGTTCTTGTGGCGCCGCTTGGATACCTCGTGTGGTTTGTGCGGCGCTTCGACGGGCTTAAGTGCGCGTTCGGCCTTTTCCGTACCAGACAGGCACCGCCTGTTGTCGACCCGTAGGAGCGCAAGCGTACTACGGAGGTGAACGATGGCAGACCAGGATATTGAGACCGCCGTTTCTCGCGCACTCAGTGAGTCGCCCGACCGTAACTTTATCGAGTCGGTCGATCTGGCGATCAACCTGCGCGATTTGGATCTGAGCGATCCGTCCAATCGGATCGACGAGAGTATCGTACTTCCGGAGGGGACCGGACAGGAGACCCGCATCGTCGTCTTCGCCGAGGGCGAGACCGCCCTCCGCGCCGAGGAGGTTGCCGACGAGGTACTTGATGGCGACGATCTTGCCGACCTCGGGGACGACACGAGTGCCGCCAAGAATCTCGCGGAGAAGACCGACTTCTTCGTCGCCGAGGAGGCACTCATGCCCGACATCGGTCGGTTCCTCGGGACCGTTCTTGGTCCCCGGGGCAAGATGCCAACGCCCCTGTCACCCGACGAGGATGTCGTCGAGGTCCTCACGCGGATGCAAAACACCGTCCAGGTGCGCAGTGGCGACCGCCGGACGTTCCACACCCTCGTGGGTGCCGAGAGCATGTCAGCCGAGGAAGTCGCCGACAACGTCGATGTTATTCTGCGCCGCCTGTACGCTGACCTCGAGAAAGGGCCCCAAAACGTCGATTCGGTGTTCGTGAAAACCACGATGGGCCCGGCCGTCCAGGTGGTCTAACATGAGTGCCGAACGCAAAACTGAGACTATCCCCGAATGGAAACGCGAGGAGGTCGACGCAATCGCCGAACTCCTCTCGTCTTACGAGAGTGTCGGCGTCGTTGACATCGCCGGAATCCCGAGTCGGCAGCTCCAGGACATGCGCCGGGAGCTCCACGGGAGTGCCGAACTGCGCGTCAGCCGAAACACCCTCCTCAAGCGCGCGCTTGAGGCCGTCGATGAGGGGGTTGAGGTGCTCACCGATGTCGTCAGCGGGCAGGTCGGCCTGATCGGGACTAACGACAACCCGTTCGGACTCTACCAGCAACTTGAGGCCTCAAAGACCTCCGCGCCGATCGGTGCGGGCGAGGTCGCCCCCAACGACATCGTTCTCGAGGAGCAGGACACGGGGATCGACCCCGGCCCGTTCGTCGGTGATCTCCAGCAGGTTGGCGCCTCCGCGCGTATTCAACAGGGGTCGATCCACATCACTGAGGACAGCCTCGTCTGCGAGGCCGGTGAACCGGTCTCTGCCGATCTGGCCAATGTCCTCGGCGAACTCGGACTCGAACCCAAGGAGGTCGGCCTCGACCTTCGAGCCGTTGTCTCCGAAGGCGTTCGATTCGAGCCCGACGAACTTGAACTCGACGTCGACGCCTACCGCGAGGATATCACGGCTGCGGCCGCTAGAGGGCGGAACCTCTCGGTCAACGCCGCATACCCGACCGACCGGACGACTCCCACACTGCTGTCGATGGCCAGCGGCGACGCGACGGGACTCGGACTCGCCGCCGCCATCGCCAGCCCCGACACCGCCCCCGATCTTATTGGCAAGGCCGACGCCCAGGTCCGGGCACTGGCCGCCCAGATCGACGACGAGGAGGCCCTCCCCGAGGACCTCCAGGATGTCGAGGCGCCGGACGAGACGTCGACGACCGACGAGGACGCGGATGACGAGGATGAAGCCGACGAGGAGCCGGCCACGGACGACGCCAACGAGGACGAAGACGACGACGAGGACGGCGGCGACGCTGCTGCCGGCCTCGGCAACATGTTCGGATAGCTCCCTAACCACCCACACACCACCACAACCATACACCCATGGAGTACATCTACGCAGCTCTCATGCTGAACGAGACCGGTGCAGAGATCAACGAAGGCAACCTGACGGACGTACTTGAGTCGGCTGGCGTCGACGTGGAAGAATCCCGCGTCAAGGCGCTTGTCGCCGCGCTTGAGGACGTCGACATTGACGAGGCTGTTGAGGAGGCGGCTGCGGTCCCGGCCGGCGGGGCTGCTGCTGCGTCCACCGAGGAAGACGAGGAGGAAGCCGAAGCCGCTGACGAAGACGAAGAGGAGACCGCTGACGACGACGACGAAGAGGAGGACGACGAAGAGGAAGAGGCCGCTGGCGAAGGGCTCGGCGAACTCTTCGGCTAAGTCCCGTTCTTTCTTCCTCCTTGTCGCTTCCCGCGCGCAGTGACAACGCTCTCAGCCACAGGTTCATACCCGACGCCACGGCGAGACCCTTGGAATGGGAGTCGACGTGGTCGTTATGCCCTCGCTCGGCGTGTGGTTGCTCGGTGCAACACTCGCCGGTACGGTCCTCGGGACGATCAGCGGTCTTATACCGGGCCTTCACGCCAACAACTTCGCGCTGTTGCTCGCCTCTGCGGCGGCGATGCTTCCGGGCGACCCTCTTGTTATCGGTGTGGCCATGCTCGCTGCCGGTGTGACTCACTCGTTTCTTAATGTCGTCCCGACGCTTGCCATCGGGGTTCCCGATGCCGAGATGGCACCCATGGCTCTTCCGGGCCATCGACTCGTGCTTGAGGGTCGCGGTTACGAAGCCATCCGACTGTCCGCGCTGGGAAGTGGACTCGCGGTATTGCTTGCCGTCCCACTCGCGGTGCCGATCTCCGCTGTGGTTGCGATCATCTATCCTACCGTGTCCGCCCATATCGGGCTCGTCCTCGGCGCTGTCGTAATTGGCCTCATCGTCTCTGAACCCACTCACCGTAGCCGTCTCGCCGGTGCGCTTTCGTTCGGACTGAGTGCCACCCTCGGAGCACTCACCCTTGACCTCTCGCCGGAGGCTCCGCTTGAGGCGGGTGGCATTCTCGCACCACTATTTGCCGGCCTCTTTGGCGCCCCTGTTCTGCTTGACGCGATGGCCGGTCGTGGCATTCCAGAGCAGGCATCGCCCGTTCTTCGGACCTCCAGACGTCGGGTTCTCACGACCGCCGGTGCGGGCACGCTTGCCGGTGCGCTCGTTGGGTATCTCCCGGGCGTCTCAGCGGCAATTGCCGCCGTCGCGGTCCTCTTTTTGATCCCCGGAGACACCGATGCACGCGGCTATATCGTCGCAACGAGTGGCGTCGATACCGCAAACGCAATTTTTGCACTATTCGCACTCACAACGATCGGACAGCCACGCTCCGGGGTGATGGTCGCATTTGAGGAAATCGCCCCTCCGTTGGTGCTCCCGGTTCTGGTTGGTGCGGTCGTCCTTGCCGGAGCGGTGGCAACGGGGCTGACCATCTGGCTCGGTGACCGGTATCTCGCCGTTGTCGGGCGCCTTGACCCGATGGTGCTCTCACTCGTTGCGGGCGCGATGTTGATCGTGCTCTCGGGTCTGTTCGCTGGACTCACCGGAGTCGGGGTCTTCGTCCTCGCGACACTCGTGGGGCTTGTTCCGGTCCGACTTGGTGCCTACCGGGTGCACCTGATGGGCGTGTTGATCGGCCCGATTATGCTGGGGGTTTGACATCCTCCACCGGCTGAAGCCGGGGCTTTCGCCTTGAATTTCCGTAATCCCGCTGTGACGGCCGCCTGCAATTAGCTAAAACAAGAGTTATACACGCGCGACAGCTACCGGGGGCATATGAGTACGTCCCAACAACAGGAGACACACACGTGTGTCACCTGTGGGATCGACATCACCGGCACAGACGCCGCCTCATTCAACTGTCCGGAGTGCGGCCACCGACTCCACCGGTGTAGCAAGTGCCGCAAGCAGAGCAACCTCTATGAGTGTCCCGAATGCGGCTTTACCGGACCATGAGTAAGGTTGCCGCCCAACTCAAGGTCATGCCGGCCAACCCGGAGATCGACCTTGACGAACTCCACGAGCGACTTGAGCGTGCCCTGCCGGAGGGCGCAAAGATCAGTAATGTCGAACGCAACGATGTTGCCTTCGGACTGACGGCGCTCGTTCCGACCGTTATTGTCCCCGACGACGCTGGCGGTACTGAGGCCGTCGAGGAGGCCTTCAGCGGTATCGACGGCGTCGAGTCCGTCGAGGTTGAGAACGTCGGCCGCGTCTAGTCGGGATCACCTGGTAGCGGCCAGCCCGTCTTCGACGATCCGGAATGTTTCCGTCTCTCCGACGGCTTGCGACCGGTGTTTTTCGAGCGTTGCTCGCCGTTTTCCCCCTCGGAACCGGTCGATGCGTAGTGTCGTTCCAACCCAGTGTGCAAGCGTGTGCCCCCCGAGTGGCTGCGCCCGATCGCCCTCAGGATCGGTGTACACCTGATTTGTGATGAGAACGGCGAGATCGCGTTGGCGTGCTAGTGACAACAGCAGGGTGAGCTGGTCGGCGACCGCGCGTAGCGCCTCGCCATCCTCGGTATCATCGGTCCGCCTGAGTCGGTAGAATCCGGTTGCGCTATCGAGGACGATCAGTCCAGCCTCGTCGGCGAGCGCCCGCGTCTCCTTGACGGCTGCCCGCTGTGCACCGAAGTCGTGGGGTTCTTTGAACATGATCCGGTCGGCGACCATATCCGTATCGAGCCCATCGGCCGTTGCCCGCGGTTCGAGAATCTGCTCAAGACGGGCGGTCGAAACGCCCTCGGTGTCGATATATACGACCGGCTCGCCGGCAACGACCGCCTCAGCCGTGGTGCTCAGTGCAATATTGGTCTTGCCGGCAGCCGGCGGTCCGTAGACCTGGGTGATCGCTCCACGCTCAACGCCACCGCCAAGCAGGGTATCGAGTGGCGCACACCCGGTCGAAATCGGCGTCACCACACCTCATGAGTAGCGTCACCGGCGTCAAAACCCTCGCGGTCTCCCGCGGACTCAAATATCATCGGCGTCAATTGGCAAACAATGATCGTCGTCGCGACTGCCGACTTCGAACTCTACCACGATGTCGTCGCTGCGCTCCGTGATCGGGAGGCGACGTTCACGACGGTCCGGCCCGGGGCGACTGTCCCCGAAGAGACGACGGCGGTGATCACGGCCCCTGACGACGAGGTCACCATTCCCGAGGCAGCGGACGATCCCCCGGTACTCACGGCGACGGCACCTGATGCAACACGGGTCGTCGAAGAGGCGCTCCTGTGCACCCGCTCTGACACCCAGGCGACGGATG
Source organism: Salinarchaeum sp. (assembly GCA_046540195.1). Classification (GTDB taxonomy): domain Archaea; phylum Halobacteriota; class Halobacteria; order Halobacteriales; family Salinarchaeaceae; genus CAZFMU01. The sequence continues at coordinate 1,084 of JBKHFN010000068.1, read as the reverse complement.
CGGTTGACGACCGCGTGGTCGTCGGTGTGGACCCGGGCAAGCGACCGGGCATCGCGGTCGTGATCGATGACACGGTTGTGGCCGCGCATCAAGTTCCTCGTACCGAGGCTCCGGCCGTGATTGAGGAGGCACTTGACGGGGTCCGGGATCCACTTGTTCGTGTTGGTGACGGTGCACGGCTCCACAGTGCTCGTCTGATCGATACAATCGAGGATGTCCCGGTCGAACTTGTCGATGAGACCGGCACGACGCCCACGCTCGGCGCCGGGGCCGGCGGATCCGGAGACGTTATCGCGGCGATTAACATCGCACACCGCAGCGGTGACCGCGTCGAGTCGCGTGACGTCGACCCGACCGCCGGTGAACTCCAGCAGATCAAGGCGCGTGCTCGTGAGCGTTCGCCACAGAACCGCGCGCTCCCCGATCGACTCGCTCGTCGGGTTGCTGCCGGCGACCTCACGCTCCAGGAGGCACTCGCTACCCACGCCAGCGAGTAAAAAGACGAAGACGGCGCTGTATCCCCGCTTACTCGCTCCCGTTGGTCGCTCCTTGAGGACGGGGGCTTAGCGCCTACATTCAGCTAAGACTCGGCCCGATGTCTGGCGATCGCGTGTTCGATTGCCGCGTATTCGCCCAGGGATAGGGATGCGCTTCCAGACAGTTTTGCCCGTACTGATTGACGCGTCCACGTGCAGTCGCTGGTGTGCTCAAGCGTATCCATTAGTCTCCCGATGTCCATCATCGTCCGCGCCATTCCGACCAGCAACACCTCTCGGGCCTCGGTGGCGATCGTCTCTGGGGCAACCGGTTCTTCGATCCCGTGTGCCCACTGCCTTGACGCCTCCGCAAGGCTCGTCGACGCATCGACACACGCCCCGTCGACCGCCATACGCTCAGACCACTCACGATAGGCCGCAACGCGTGCGTCCGGTGTGGACAACGAGACAACCGTCCGGTCTTCCCGAAGCACGACCGTGCGTTTGCCTGCACGGCCTAAGATCCTTTCTGCCAGTCGGGCGAGGGAAGACAGTCACCTAATTCGAGGCGGAGGCCCCACCCTCAAGGAGCGCGGGGCTTCCGGCCC
>JBKHFN010000067.1:0-7029 GCA_046540195.1 Salinarchaeum sp. | reverse complement strand
CCGATTCGGCGGTCGGCTCCGGGGGGGCCCGCTCGGCGTCACTCCCGCGGTAATCGAGTGTTAGTGGACCGCGGTCGTAGCTCGACTCTCTTGTGTCGTACTCGCGCGATGACTTCCACCACGAGGATCGCTCGGCTTCGCGGAGCTCCCGAACCAACTCATCAAGCGTCTCCGGCGATCCGCGTGCCGGTTTACGTTCGAGCCGGCGATCCATTTCGGCCTCAAGCGCGGCGATCGGATCACCGCCCTCTCCCTTGTCGTCCATCGGTGGTCTCCACTCGGACTCTGGTTCCGGCTCAGGATCCGGCTCGGGATCGTCCTGGATTAGTGTCTCGCTTTTTAGCCGGAGTAGCACGGACGCATAGAACAGCGTTCGACCGGTTTCCCGGAGGTCACCCTCCTCAAGTGCATTGAGAAATTTCTGGGTCACCGCAACGATATCGATGTCCCAGGGATCGATCTCGCCGTTCTCGGCGAGCTGCACGAGCAACTCAACTGGCGTTACACCCGTATCGTCGTTTGCCCCGGAATCTTCCGGGGTGATCTCACCACCGCTCATCGCCTCCGGAGTGGCCTCGGGTGGGATCATGAGATCCCCTCCGCAAGATCGATTCCAGTCACTGTGCTGATGTTGTCGCCCTGCATGGTTACACCGATAGCCCGTTCTGATCGATCAAGCATTGCGGACCGGTGTGAGACGACGATGAACTGGGCGTCACCCGCGAGTTCGTCGACCAGCTCGCCGACTCGCTCGGCGTTGGCGGCATCGAGAAACGCGTCGATCTCGTCAAGTGCGTAGAACGGTGCCGGCTCGTAACGCTGGATGGCAAAGATGAACGAGAGCGCGGTGAGCGACTTCTCGCCTCCACTCATCGCCTCTAACCGCTGGATCGGCTTGTCCGCTGGTTCCGCCCGCATGGTCAGCCCTCCCTCGAAGGGGGCGGACTCATCCGCTAAGACCAACTCTCCCGTCCCATCGGAGAGACGGCTGAAAATCCGCTGGAACTGGTCGTCGATCGCGTGATACGCCTCAAGGAACGTCTCGCGCTTTTGATCCTCGTAGGCGGTTATTTGGTCTTCGATAGCGGCCCGTTCGTCATCGAGTTCGCTACGACGATCCTTGAGCGCGTCAAGCTCCTCCTGTACGGCATCGTACTCATCGATCGCAAGCATGTTGACCGGCTCGAGGGCCTCCATTTCGGCTTCAAGCGTCTCGATCCGATCGGTTACCTCCTCGTGTGCGGGAATCTCCTCGGGATCGTATGTCCCCACCTCATCCTCAAGTTGGTCGATCTCCCAGTCGATACGCTGTCGGGCTTCCCGTCGGTCGTCGAGTTCGGCCTCGACATCGGCGACAGCGTCACGCGCCTCATCCCGTTCCCGAGTGGCTTCGCGCAACCGGTCGTTGAGCTGCTCGCGCTCTTCCTTGAGATCCGCAAGTTCCTCCTCAAGATCGGCGATCGCCTCGCGCTTCTCTTCAAGCGCCGTCTCACGCTCCTCGATCTCGGCCTCGTAGGTCTCGATGCGCTCGCGTTGGTCGGCAATCTCGTTCTGGGCGGTCTCGATTTCGTCGTCGAGGTCCTCGATTGCCTCCTCGATGTACTGTTTTTGAAGCTCCTGTTGGTTGAGCTGGGCGTCGAGGTCGTCAAGCCGCGACTGTAGGCCATCGATGTCCGCCTCAATCTCTTCGGCCTGCGCGGTCAGGGTAGGGATCTTTGAGTCCTCAAGCTCCGTTTCGACCTCTGTGATCTCTTCGTCTAACTCCACAATCGTCTCTTCGAGGGCGTCGATCTCCTCGGCGAGGTCGTTCATCTCCGCATCGACCGCCTCGCGCTCTGATTGAAGCTCCTCGATTTTTGCGTCGGCCGTCTCAATCTCTGCCTGGAGTTCGTTTCGCTGCTCGGTAACGTCCTCAAGCTCAGACTCGACCGACCGACAAGTTTCCTTGGCGTCCGCCCGTCGCTCGCGGGCACTCTCAAGCCAATCCTCGACATCGCGTAGTTCGGACTTGACCGCTGTCTGTTCTTCCTGTAGGTCGCTGATCTCGCTGGCCAGTCGCTGAAGTTTGCCGCCACCGGTTTTCGAGAACGAGTATCGCGAACCGCTCGTTGATCCCCCCGTCATTGCCCCGCTCTTTTCGACCAACTCCCCCTCAAGGGTCACCAGCCGGTACCGACCCATGTACTCCCGTGCCGTCTCGATATCTTCGACGACCAGTGTATCGCCGAGAACGTACGAGAAAACGCCGGCATATTGCTTGTCGAAGTCAACGAGGTTGTACGCGAAGTCGATTACCCCCTCGCCGGCCGGCGGTCCGGGCACCCCCCGGTCGTCCATCTCGGTGAGCGGGAGAAACGTAGCTCGCCCGGCGTTACGCTGTTTGAGGTGCTCGATACACCGCTGACCAACCGTGTCATCATCCACAACCACGTTCGCGAGTCGGCCACCGCCCGCGGTCTCACATGCCGTCGCGTAGCGATCCTCGACGGCCCCCAACTGCCCGACCGTTCCGTGGACTCCGTCGAGATTGGCCTCTAGGATCGTCGTTACGGCTCGACCATAGGAGTGCTCTCCGTCACGCTCGGCCCGGGCCTCCAGTTCCGCGTATTCCTGTTGTTTCGCCTGGAGGGTGTCGGTTAGTTCTTCGAGACGCTCATTAAGCGAGCGCTTTTCCGCCGTGAGATTGTTGACAACCTCGTCGATGTTCTCGCAGTTGGCCTCAGCCTTCTCAAGCTCGGCTTCGAGGTCACGTTCGGTCGTCGCGAGCTCTTCAAGTTCCGATTCGAGTTCCGTGAGAGTCTCCTTGGCGTCCTCGATCTCGTTTGAACGCCGCCTGGCCTCATCGAGCAGGCGGTCCTGTTCGCGCTGGCGCTCGTGTTTTTCCTCTTTGCGTGCCTCGCGTTTGGCCTTGAGATCCTGAAGACGCTCTTTGAGTTCGTCGTATTCGGTGTCAACCGCTTCGATCTCGGCTTTGACATCGGCGAGGTCGGCCTTGCGATCCTTGATCTCCGCCTTGATCGAAGACTGTTCGAGCTTCGTCTCCCGGATGTCGGCCTCAATCGACTCGAGTTCCTCCTCTTTGCGATCGTGTTCGATGAAGGCCTCACGACGATCGGCCTGTGCAGATTCGATCCGCTCGTTGGCTTCCTCAATCCGATCGTTGAACCGCTCGATTTCGCCTTTGAGCCGTTCGATATCCTCCCGGAGCGCAAGCTGTTCGTCCTCGCCTTTCCGCTCGATTTCGGCGTTGAGGTCCTCAAGATCCTCTTCAAGCCGGGTTACCTTTCCTCGTCGCTCGTCGAGTGTTCGCTGGCGTGTTTCGAGTTCGGCTTCGAGCTCCTCAATCTCCGCGGTGAGATCCGCCCGACGCTCGCGCTTGTCCTCAAGCTCGGCCGCCTTGAGGTATCCTTCGTAGTGAGATTTCTCCTCGCGAAGCTCCTGATACTCAAGGGCAGCGTCGCGCTCGTCGGCGAGCTGATCGAGCCGGGTCTGTTTCTCCTCGATCCGCGTGTCCGCCTCACCAATCCGCTCTTCGACCGTCTCAAGTTCTTCACGGGCGTCGGCCTTCTTTGCGTCGAACTCCGCGACGCCGGCGATCTCGTCGATGATCTCCCGACGCTCAACCGGCGTCATGTTGATGATCTCAGTGACGTCGCCCTGCATGACAACATTGTAGCCCTCCGGAGTCACTCCTGCGGCAGCGAGCAACTCGCGGATGTCCGAGAGATTGACCGAGCGGTCGTTAAGATAATAATAGGAGTAGTAGTTGTCCTCGGTCTGCTTGATCCGACGACGCACCGTGAGTTCATCGGTGTCGCCGACGCGTTCACTCCCAGCGGCGCTTACAACCTGCGAGCGCGTAAGTGTCTCGTCGGTGTTGTCGAGTACGATCTCGACGCTCGCTTCGCGTGGACCCCCCTTTGTTCGATCGTCCTCGTGGCCTGGATTGTAGATTAGGTCGGTCAGCTTGTGCGCGCGGATCCCCCGGGTGCGAGCCAGCCCGAGCGCGAACAGAACGGCGTCGATGATGTTCGACTTGCCCGACCCGTTCGGTCCGCTGATGGTGGTGAAATCCTCATAGAGGGGGATCCGGGTCTTCCGTCCGAAGCTCTTGAAGTTGTCAAGGACGATCGTCTTGATGTGCATGCGGGGACAGAGAACGCTGCTCAGGCGACGATGATGTCGTCGATGTGCTCCTCGTCGTCGGTTGATTCGGCATCCTCAACCATATCGGTCTCGGTCTGGTTACCACTCTCGTCGGGGGTCTCCTCAACCCCAGCCGCCGCCTCGGTCTCGGCGACTTCTGCGGCGTTGACCCCCAATTCGGTTTCGATCGTCCGAAGGCGATCTTTGGTCTCGACCAACTCTTCGGTCAGTCCCTTGACCGTCGACTGAAGCTCGGCGACGGTCGTCTCGAGTTCGTTGATCCGGTCCTGCTCGCGTGCGACATCACGGCTATGGTCTCGTTCAGACATAATGGGTACACCCCGCTCGGCGAACATAAACGTGCGTCAGACACTTATTAGATAAGTATCATTTCTGGCAACCAGCCGGATGGAAATCCGTATAGGCCGGGGTCTCAAAGCGTACACATGGAAGTACACGCGATCGCAGACCTGTCGCCTGACCGGCGGCGGGCGCTCTTTGATCGTGACGCCGGCATTGACGAGGCCCGGTCGGACGCCCGCGACATCATCGAGCAGGTCCGCTCCGAGGGCGATGTCGCGTTACGCGAACTCGCTGCCGAACTTGACGATGTCTCGCTTGGCGCCATCGATATCACCGACGAGGCAGCGGCGGCATACGATCGTCTTGATCCGGAACTCACGACCGCGATCGACACCGCGATTGAGAACGTCCGCCGGTTCCACGAGCGCCAACTTCCGGAGGACTGGCGAACGACGACGGACGGACGAATGCTGGGACGGCGGTTTCGCCCGCTTGATCGTGTCGGCGCATACGTCCCCGGCGGGACGGCTGCCTACCCGTCGAGTGCGATTATGGGGATCGTCCCAGCGGTTGTCGCGGGGGTTGAGCACGTCGCTGCCGTTACGCCGCCCGCAGAGGAGCCCTCTGATGCCACACTTGGGGCCATTCACGCCGCTGGCGCTGACGCCGTGTACGCGGCTGGCGGTGCGCAGGGTGTTGCCGCCCTTGCATACGGTACCGAAACGGTCAATCCCGTCCAGAAAATTGTCGGCCCGGGGAACCGCTGGGTCAGCGCCGCGAAAGCCGAGGTCCGCGGCGACGTTGAGATTGACTTCGTCGCCGGTCCAAGCGAGATCCTCGTGCTCGCCGATGCGACTGCTCCGCCGGAGTACGTTGCCGCCGACCTCATCGCCCAGGCCGAGCACGATCCAAACGCTTCGGTTGTTGCTGTTACCGACGACAACGAGACCGCCGAGGCCATTGTGGCGGCGATCGACGATCAACGCGACGAGCGAGAGCGTGTAGAGACGATCACGACAGCGCTTGACCGCGACGCTAGCGGCGTGTTTCTCGCCCGGTCGATGAGCGAGGCCGTCGGGTTTGCCGAGGAGTACGCTGCGGAACACCTCTCGATTGTCGCCGATGACGATGAGGCACTGCTTGATCGGATCGACTCGGCTGGATCGGTCTTTTTGGGGCCGTACACACCGGTCGCCGCCGGCGACTATGCCTCGGGGACTAACCACGTTCTTCCGACCACCGGCCTCGCGGCGGTCTCCGGAGGGCTGTCTGTTGATGAGTTCCTGCGCTCATCGACCGTCCAGCGACTTGACCGCGATGCGCTATCGGACTTGCGACAGACAATCGAGACGCTCGCCACCGCGGAGGGCCTTGAGGCGCACGCCGAGAGCGTCCGTCGTCGCTTCGAGTAGTCACGTATGCAACCGCCGGTCCGGGTCGATCCTCATGTCAAAGTGCTCTCTGACCGCGTCGTTCACCGGGCCAAACAGCGTGGTCTCGATGCCTTAGTGTACGCACCACATTTTGTCCCGCTCCCGGTGATCAAACGGCGGGCCGCCCGGTTTAGCGATGATGACTTCCTTGTTGTTCCTGGCCGAGAGGTCTTCACCGGTGACTGGCGCCATCGTAAGCATGTCTTGGCGATCGGTCTTTCCGAACCGGTTCCTGATTTCATTACACTTACGGCAGCAATGCAGGCCTTCGACCGGCAGGACGCAACTGTGCTTATTCCACATCCGGAGTTCGCAACGGTGAGCTGCTCCGCCGTTGACTGCCGCCGATACCGCCGGACAATCGATGCCGTCGAGGTCTACAATCCGAAGTACCTGCGATCGCACACCCGCCGCGCCCACCGGCTCGTTGATACACTTGATGTCACGTCGTTTGGGTCGTCCTATGCGCACCTGCCGGCTACCGTCGGCGATGTTTGGACAACGCTCAATCCATCGGAGGCAATCGACACCCCTGACGATCTTGTCCGTGCACTGGCGTCAGCACCGCGACGCGTGGCCCGCCGGACTGATCGCTGTGCCCGTATCCAGGCACTAGCCGAGCGCGCCCACCTCGCCTGGGAGAACTCCTGGAAGAAAATCGACCGCGTTATCCTCTCGGGATCGACAGCGACCCGCCCCGATCAGCCGATCTACGAGGGTCGCTTTGACGACAATACCGTCTATTCAACTGAACAGGGAATCATCGAATCGATTCGAACCGCATTGCAGTGACACGTAGCGAGCGGAAGCCTACTCGTTTACCTCATCAGGCGTTTTGAACTCCGAGCGAGTTCCTTATAGCTGGAGCAGGCGCAATCCCACGGACTTCAGGCCGTGGATACGCGCCGTCACTCAGTGATATATTCCACCGCTTCCGACAAGGCGGATCTTCCACCGTTTATAACTCGAACTTTTACAAGAGATACGAGTATAAGTGATTATACAAGCGTTCTACAGATGCTGGAAGTCCACCGTACCTATCGAGCGAAAATCCGCAACCACTCACAGGTGGCGGAGTCACTCGACCAGCACGGGTGGAGTGCCAGCAAACTCTGGAACGTCGCCAACTACCACTCCCGCCAACAGT
>JBKHFN010000066.1:0-7044 GCA_046540195.1 Salinarchaeum sp. | reverse complement strand
CCTCGCCGTCGACGTCGAACGGATACTCGCCGGTCACGCAGCCGAGACAGAGGTCTGCCTCGGTGTGGCCGAGCGCCTCGGTGATGGCGTCGATAGAGATGTACTGCAGCGAGTCCGCGCCGATCTCCTCGCAGATCTCGTCGACCGACCGGTCGGCCGCGATGAGTTCCTCACGGGTCTTCATGTCGATACCCATATAACAGGGGGCGATGATAGGCGGCGAGCCGATGCGGACGTGGACCTCCTCGGCCCCTGCCTCGTAGAGCAACTCGATGAGCTGCGTCGAGGTCGTCCCGCGGACGATGGAGTCGTCGATGAGCGTGACCGTCCGGCCGTCGATGGTCGACTTGATGGGGTTGAGCTTCAGGCGGACCGCCTGCTCGCGCTCGCCCTGTGTCGGCATGATGAACGTTCTGCCGACGTAGCGATTCTTCATCAGCCCCTCGGCGAACTCCGTCTTCGCGCCGTCGTCGCTCGCGGCCTCGGCGTAGCCCGACGCGAACGCACGCCCGGAGTCCGGAACCGGCATGACCACGTCCGTCTCGACGCCTTTGTTCTGCCACAGCCGGCGACCGAGGTCCCGACGGACCTCATAGACCAGCCGATCGTCAATCACCGAGTCGGGACGCGCGAAGTAGACGTGCTCGAAGAAGCAGTGGGCGGTGTGCTCGGCATTTGCGAGCTGGTAGGAGTCAAAGCCCGTTCCGTCCTCGTGGAGCACGACGAGTTCACCCGGGCGAACGTCACGAACAAGTTCACCATCAAGCGTGTCGATCACCGCCGATTCGGAGGCGAGGACGTATCCGTCCGGAAGTTTACCGATCACGAGCGGCCGGTTACCCTTCGGATCGCGCAGTCCCATCACGGTCTCATCGTGCATGATCGTCAGCGAATACGACCCGTGGATCCGGCGGATGGTCCGCTGAACGGCCCGGACAAGATCCTCATCGAGAAGGTTGCGGGCAAGGTCATGGGCGATGACCTCCGTGTCACCGTTGCTGGTGAACGCGTGTCCTGCCGCTTCGAGTTCTGACCGGATCTCATCGGCGTTGACGAGGTTTCCGTTGTGTGAGAGCCCCAGCGAGCCGCTTTTGAACGACACCGAAAACGGCTGTGCACAGCAGGCGGCGACACCACCGCTGGTCGGATAACGGACGTGGCCGATTCCATTCGAACCGTTCAGCGCCGACAGATCGCCGGTGTCGAACGCGTCGGCGACTAGTCCCATGCCGACGTGATCGTACTGCTGGAAGCCGTCGTGGGTTGCGATCCCGGCAGACTCCTGGCCGCGGTGCTGAAGGGCGTACAGCGAGTAATAGAGGGGACGGGCGACATCACGATCTTCGAGGGAGATCCCGACGACGCCGCACTTCTCGTGCATCGCCCTACTCGCCGGCTTTCGATTTCCACTCGTAGTCGCGACGACTGCTTGATTCGCCGAACCCGCAGGCCGAGCAGCGGCCCTTCTTGACGTGGTAGGATTTCTCACCACAGCGTCGACACTTGACGTGTGTGGTGGTATTGCGCTTGCCCTGACCGGAAGTCCCGTCAGTCATGGACGAATGGAAATCACGTTATCGCCGCGTATAACCGTTGTGTCTTCAACGGCGTGCTCCTCCTCGGTCGGGTCGGTCGCGACCGCCTCAAGGACGAGATTCATGTGCGTATCATAGCCAGAAAGAGCCCCGAGATAGACATCGCCGGACTTGAGTCGTACCCGGACGGAATCGCCGACGGCGCCGTCGAGTACGTCGAGTGGTTGTTCACCCATACAATGTACTGCCCGCCGATCCAGACTTAAGCGTACCGAGTCGGGAACGAAACCGGAGACACGGTAGTCTTTTGCGTTGGCCCACAATACGGCCGATCAATGGCCCGCGATCGGCTGGGTGTGGTGTACCTCAAGGGGCTGTGTATGGGGGCTGCGGACGTGATCCCCGGCGTCTCCGGCGGGACAATCGCGCTTGTGACCGGAATCTACGACCGACTGATCCGGGCCCTAGCCGCCCTCAATCCCGATCCGATACGCGCGCTGCCGCGGATCCACAGAGCCGACGCGCGTCACCGGATTCGCGAGCAACTGTGGGCAATGGACGTTCCCTTTCTCGTTGCCCTCGGTGCCGGCATCGGAACCGCTGTTCTCACGCTCGCAAACGTCGTGAGCTGGCTGTTGACGACCTACACCGCAGTAACCTTCGCGTTCTTCGTTGGGCTGATCGCCGCCTCAGCGATTCTTATCGGAGCCGACCTCGTATGGACGCCACGTCGCATGGGGATCGCCGCCGTCGCCGCCGGTGTTGTCATTGCCGTCTCCACGAGCCCAGCCGTCGTCGAAACACACGCTCTCTGGGTGATTTTTCTCGCCGGAATGATCGGGATTAGTGCAATGATGCTCCCGGGACTGTCGGGAGCGCTCGTGTTACTCATCCTCGGTCAGTACGCCTATCTGCTCGAAGCAGTACAGACGGCGCTTGCCGGCCTGCTCGCACTCCCGGGAGCTGGCGCGAGCGCCGCCCTGTCCCGATCTGGGACCATCGTCGTCACCTTCGGTCTCGGGGCCGGCGTCGGTGTCCTCACAATCGCTCACGCCGTCAAGTGGGCTCTTGACCGTGATCGACACACCACGCTAGCGGGACTTGTCGGGCTGATGGCCGGGGGTATCGTTCCCCCTGGTCAGCGTGCCCTCACACAGACAGATTTCGGCCTTGCCGTCGGTGGGCTGCTCATTGCAGCCGGCCTCGGTGCCATAGCAATCTACGCGCTTGACTGGCTGACGGATGATCTTTCTTACGCTGATCCGACACACCTCTAAGCAGCCTCCTCACGAAGGCCGAAGACATCGGTCAACTCCGTTTCGATCGTCTCGACGTACTCCTCAAGAATTGCCTCCAGGTTGTCGTGATCAAGTCGGTCAGTCGCGTCCGCCGGAAGGTCGACCCGGAAGTCGCCACCGCCCTCATAGAAGGGCTAGCTTTCGGCGAGGATTCGCTGGTCGATCGCGTGGATCAAATCAGAGTCGTACGTGTCGTTCATCTCCTCAAAGGCGTTCTGATAGGCTCGCTGGAGTTCAGCAAAGTAGTGTGTGTACTTATCCTCAAACTTCTGCGCGTCGAACTCGGCCATGGTGGGGCCAATATCTCCGGCGGCTTAAGCGCTCTAGACCCGGCGTGAGTGTGGCCGGGATCCATCACTCAAGTCGATTGCGCCAACCGTTCGCTTACCGTCCACAGTCGCTCGGCGGTCGTATCGTCGCGGGCGGCGCGCGAGGGAGTTTCTGGGGTGCAATCAGCGAAGTGCTCACCCGATCGCTCCGTAACCGATCGAGCGGCCCCTAGGTACACCACTGTCGCTGCCCCATCAACAGGGGTGGCAAAGAACCGGTCTACGACGGCATCGGGGAGACGATCGGCCGCCTGAATCATCGAGGCGATCGGGTCCGGAAGGTGGCGGGCAAATCCGCTTCCGGGGATCGCTCCCGGATGGAGCGACACGGCCGTCACAGCGTCGTCCCACTGCCGGGCAAGTTCCCGCGTAAAGAGGATATTCGCGAGCTTTGAGCGGGCGTACGCCGTCATTCCTGTTCCCGTTTCGGGCTCCTGGAGACCGTCAAAGTCGAACTGAACGCCACGGTGGGCGCGCGAGGAGGTCGTAATCACTCGCCCATCGGCCGCCGCAAGCTCGTCCTCAAGCGCGGTGGTAAGGACGTACGGTGCGAGGTGATTTACCCCAAAGGTGTAGGCAACCCCGTCATCGGTTAGCCCGCCGTTTGGAAACAGTCCCCCGGCGTTGTTTACCAGGATATCGAGGGTGTCGATCTGCTCGCGGACGGCCGTTGCCATCGACCGCACCGCATCAAGGCTGGCAAAATCAGCCTGAAAGAATTGAGCGTCTCCGGCAGCTGTCCCTCTGAGCGCATCACACACTGCCGCGCCGGCCTCGGCATCGCGGCCGTGGACGAGCACGTCCGCACCCAGACGGCCGAAGGCCAAGGCTGCCTCGCGGCCGATACCGCTCGTCGACCCGGTTACCAGAACGGTCTGTCCGGTGAGGTCGGCCTCGCTGACACCAGCAATCGCTTCCGGAGATTGATCAGACATCTGTATGATTCACGGGTGTGACGGCAAAGGCCGTTCCGGTCTGTGAATCATCAAGCAGCGGCACACCAATGTCACCCGACAGGACCGCCGACGTCGTGGCGGTATAACCATCGTCAGTGGCGATCAGCGTTGATTAGGACTCATCGGCAAGAGCGCCGTCGGTCGAATCGCCAATCTCGTCCATCACCCGCTGGTGGAACTCCTGGAGCACGGCCGACTCGTCCTCAGCGAGAACGACATCGCTGGCGGCAAGCGTAGCGAGACCGAAAGACCGGGGCGAGGGCGTCTCGAGGGTCTGAGCAACGACCGTAAGGTCACCCGCCTGGACGCGCTGGCAGAACCACTCGATTGCCTCAACATTGAGCTTGTCCTCAAGAATCTCCCGGTAGGTTTCCTCGATAACGGCGAAGTTCTCAAGATCCTCGGCGAAGGACAAGAGCATCTCGCTTGAGACCTGCTGCTGACTAGCGGACTTCTCGTGGCCCTTGTAGCGCTTGAGGATCATCAGCGCTCGCGTGGCGTCGATCCGGAAGTACCGCTTGAGAAGATCGGTCCCATTGAGGCTGGCCCGAAGATCCGACCGGACGGCCGCCGGATCAAGTGACTCGATAAGCTCAACGAGGTCGACCTTCCGATTTAGCGGCATGGTCAGCGTGAAGCCGTGATCGGCGACGGCGACCGACACGTTGGCCGTGGTCTCTTGGGCGGCGTGATAGGCCAGCAGGCGTGAGAGCCCGTCATTGAACCGCCGCCCATACCCCGTCCGGACGTGGTAGTGTCGGCGGTACTCCTCGCGGTCGCGCTCAACGTCAACGGCAATACGACGGTCAGTGCTCACGCTTTCTGAACCAGCATAACGGCGCTGGGCGTCGTACAGTCGGGTCAGCGCCCGGACCGAGTCGTCGTCAAGCGGGAAGGTCCGGAGCCACGCCCGAACCCCGGCGGGACCGTCGGCTTCGAGATGATCAAGCAGCGCTCCCTGGAACCGGAGGATCTCTCGGCCGAGATCGAAGGACAACGGTAGCCGCTCGCTGTACCACGAGGGGACCGTCGGTCGAGCGGCCGTCCGGTCGACGTATACCTTCGATCCGCGCCGGTACTGGTACTCAAAACGCTCGCCACCGAGAACAAACACGTCACCGGATTCAAGCGTGTCGAGGTACTCTTCGTCGAGGTCGCCGACCCACTCGTCGTCCGCCCGGGTGAAGACATCCACTGAGAAACTGTCGGGGATCGTCCCGATGTTGGTCATGTAGATCATCCGGGCGAGTCGTCCCCGCTTGCCGATCAGGGGCTCGCCAACGGGGAACTCTTCGTAGTGGTGCTCACCGTCGGGTGGATCGTTCGTATCGCGCCAGACCTTGGCGTAGACATCTCGATCCTCCATGCCCTCATAGTCGGCGGTAAGATACCGCATCAGCTGTTCATAGGCGGCGTCAGTGTACTCGCGGTAGGGATAGGCCTGACGGAGAATCTGTCGGACCTCGCGCTCCGGGCGGATCTCAGCGATAGCCATCCCATAGACGTGCTGGGCGGCGACATCCTGGGCGTTTTCCGGGATCGAAACAGAGTCGACGAACCCCTCTTTGGCCTTCTTAAGCATGATCGCACACTCGACGAGTTCGTCGCGATCAAGCGCGATCACCCGACCGGTAACAGTCTGACCGACCCGATGACCCGCCCGCCCGATCCGCTGGAGCAACTCGGCAACGGACTTCGGCGAGCCCACCTGGACCACTAGATCAACCTCGGGCATGTCAATCCCGAGCGCGAGGCTCGTCGATGAGGTGACAACATCGAATACGCCGTCTTTGAGTCCCGCCTCGATCCGTTCGCGCTGGGTCTTCGAGAGGCTGCCGTGGTGACACCCCGAGTTTGACTCGTCGTAGGCGTAGTGCTCCCGGAGGTTGTGAAGGATACGCTCGGCCCCCGAGCGGGTGTTCGCGAAGACAATGGTGTTGGTGTGATCACGAATTAGTCGGTCAAGCCGGTCATAAAATCGCTCGGTGATAACCTCCCGAGGAGTATTGATTAGATCGTCCGTCGGCGAGAGCAACTCAAGATCGTACTCGCGGGCAAAGCGGGTGTCGACCACCTCAAAGGGCCTAGACGGCCCGCCAGGCGATTCGCGCCCGACGAGAAACTCACCGACCGCCGAAAGCGGTTCGATCGTCGCCGAACACCCGATCCGGGTTGGCGACCCCGCAGCGAGGGCCTCGAGTCGCTCAAGACTAACGGCAAGGTGGGTCCCACGCTTGGATTCAGCAATGGCATGGATCTCATCGACGATGACGTACTCAACCGTCCGGAGTTTCTCGCGGAACTTCGGCGAGTTGAGCAGGATCGCGAGTGTCTCGGGGGTCGTGTTGAGGATGTGCGGTGTCTCCTCGAGCATGCGCTGGCGCTCGCTTGAGTCGGTGTCACCGTGTCGGATGGCGTGACGGATGCCAAGCTCCCCCTCTGTGGCCTCAATCTCCGACAGCGGCTGAGTGAGGTTCCGGTGGATGTCGTTTGCGAGCGACTTCAGCGGCGAGACGTACAGACAGTAGACCGAGTTCTCAAGCCCACCATCAGCATCTCGCCGGGCGAGATCGTCGATGATCTTCGAAAAGGACGCCAGGGTGTTGTGCAACAAAAGTCCGCCACTCCCGCCGACAAAGTTGTGCAGGTCGGGAACGCTCAGATCAACAATCGGGCCGTCGTGAGCGATCTGCTCGACGGCAACAACCTGATCGAACCGGAGTGGATCGGACACGCCACGGGGGCCACCGTCTGCCCGGACAGCGGCGGGTGTATCGCGTCGGCGACTTAACCGCGTCGCGTCGGTCGCGTCAACGACGAGCGTGTTCGTCGCACGATCGAGATGCGCAGTGATCCCCATCGCGAGCAGCAGGTAGCTGAGTTGTTCACGTCTGATCGCGGTGTGACACTGAATATGGCGGTCGTC
>JBKHFN010000065.1:0-7142 GCA_046540195.1 Salinarchaeum sp. | reverse complement strand
CGATTGCGGTCCTGGCGGGATTGCTCTTCGTTAGGACAGGCGCCCGACGACCGAGTCGCGGCCGGCTTGCACTGTTCGTCTCGCGGGGACTTATCATCGCGCTGGTGCTGCTCGCGGTCGCCGGACCGTACATCGTAAGCGTGAGCGCAACGCCGGAGGACCCCTCGGTTCATCTGGTGGTCGACGACTCAGAGAGCATGGACGTCTACGATGTCGATCCGGCCGCTGTCGCCGATCGGATCGAAGCACAGGAGGTCCCTGTCACGACAACGACGATCGGCAGCGACCGGAGTTCGCCCCTCGGCGATCAGCTGCTGCCGTTGGTCGGCGAGGGCGAGCACCTGTTAGTGCTCTCTGACGGCCAGGTAACCGATGGACGAAACCTCGGGAGTGTCGTGAGCGCCGCGGAGACGCAGAATGCGACGATCAGCGCCGTTGATCTGTCGCCAACACGGACCGAACGACACGTCTCGGTGTCCGCGCCCAAGACGACGAGCGTGGGCGCCGAAGAAGAGCTCCGGGTCTCCATCGGCGGGGTTGGCGAGACGAGTACCTCGGTGACCGTCGCCGTTGACGGCGAGCCGATCCACACAGAGCGTGTGTCGGGGCAACAAACACTGACCGTATCACATACCTTCGAGTCGGTTGGCGACCGACGGGTCACCGCACAGATCGACGGCCCCGGATTCGAGCAGAATCGTCTCTCGCGGGCGTCCGTGCGGGTGATCGAACCCCCGGACGTGCTGTATGTCGCCCGGGCGGACTACCCGCTGGGATCGTACCTTGGGGACATCTACGATGTCACGCAGGTCGAGTCGATCCCTGATCGCGACCGGCTTGCGGAGTACCATGCGGTCGTGATCCAGGATGTCGCCGCGGGCGATCTCGGGAACGTCGGGGCGCTCCAATCGTATGCGGCCGACGGCAACGGAGTGGTCTCCGTTGGCGGCAAGAATGCCTACGAGCAGGGCGGCTACCAGTCCTCAGCCATCGGCACGCTTCTACCCGTCCGATTCCAGAACCAGGCTGGGAGTCGCGATATCATCCTGGCCGTCGATGTCTCCGGTGATGCAGCACGCCGGATGCCCCAGATCCGCGGGCAGGCGATCGATATCGTCGATCAGCTCGGCGACACCCACAACGTCGGGCTGGTCGCCTTCGACTCGGAGGCCGAGACGCTGGTTCCACTAGGGTCCCTCGGACGGACCGAGGAGGAGATCAAGGCGACACTCCGGCGTCTTGAGGCGGGCGATTACGCGAACAACATCGCGAGCGGTCTCGAGGCGGCTGGCGAGGAGCTCCCTGACGGCGGGGAACTCATCCTTCTCAGCGAGGGCGTCGGCACCCACAGCGAGCCGCTGTCGGTCGCCGAGCAGCTGGCCGACCAGAATGTGCGGATCACCGGGGTGGGTACCGGCCGGTGGCGCGACGACAGTCTGATGACGAAACTCGCCCAGACGACCGGCGGCACCTACATCCAGGCCGACCAGCGCGACCGCCTGCAGTTGCTCTTCAGCGAGGCGAGCGCACTGCAGGCCGACCGACTCGTCCGAACCGACACGACCTCGTTCATCACCCAGGATGTCGAGTTGACAGCCGATCCGGATCGGGCCCACAGCATCTCCGCGAAACCAGGGGCGCGTGTACTCGTGACGACCGCCGAGGGAACGCCCGCGGTGACCACCTGGCGGTTTGGACTTGGCCGCGTCGCGTCGGTCACCGTCTACGATGATGACGGCAGCCTCGGCAGTCTGCTGACCCAGCCGGACGCCGCGATGACGACCAAGACGGTCAACTGGGCGATCGGCAACCCACTTCGTACCCAGACGGGAATCATCGATCTGCCGGACACCCGCGTTGGCGCATCGACGACTGCAGTGTACCGCGGGACCGAACGGCCAGCCGCGGCCGACGTACGCTTTGTCAGCGCAGGCGAGGCCCGGTATGAGGCCCGGGTGACCCCCGACGGGTCCGGATTCCACAGCGTCCTCGACACGGAGTACGCCGCCGACTACCCGGCGGAGTTCGCTGCCTTCGGCCAACACGAGGCCCTTGAGGCGGCGGTTGAGCAGACCGGCGGGCAACTGTTCGCTCCGGGCGAGGCGGGCGCGATGGCGGAGTTCGTTCGGTCGGCTCCCGTCCAGGAGCGAACCATCCAGCGCGATTTGAGCTGGCTCCCGTTGGTCCTCGGCCTGATCGTATTCCTGCTTGAGGTGGCCGCCAGACGCCTCGATCGATTCCCGACGATCGGACAGCCCAGTCAGCCGGCGACACCAAGGGGCCGCGACGAGTGAGCGCAAGAGCGATACGTCCGGACCGGCTAGCGTGATTGACCCGAATGGCACGGATCGGCTCGACCATCCAGACACGGCTCGTCGTGCCGGTTGTCGTCCTCGCGGCGAGCTTCATCGGGACCGGCTGGGTGTACCAGTCCGCCGCCGGCCAGCTCCAGAGTTCAAACGAGGAGCTCCAGGCCGAAAACGAGGACCTACGGGCGCAACTCAATGCGACCGAGGTCGAACGACAGGATCTCCAAGAGCGACTCGAAACGCGCGAGCAGGATCTCGATCAGGTCGTCAGCGATCTCGAACAGACCGAGGAGGAACTGTCGAGTACCAGATCGGAGCTTGAATCGGTTCGCTCGGAACTGCAGTCGACCGAGGAGCGCCTGCAGAACACCCAAGAGACGCTCGAAGAGACAGAAGATGAACTCAATCAGAGGGAAGACCGGATCGATGAGTTGGAGTCTAACAAAGCGGAGCTCAATGACGAGATTGAGGAGCTTGAGCAGCAGATTGAGGAACTTGAGAGCGGATCAGACGGGAACAGCTAATCCATGAGCGACACCCACACCGCTACCGACCGCCGCGAGGCCGTCCTTGAGGCCGTCGAGGAGGTCCGTCAGGAGGCCCGCAAGGCGGTTGCCCTCCATGCCACAGTCGATGGCCTGTTGGTATTCATCGTGGGGAGTCTCGCGGTGTATCTCACCGGCAGTGGCACTCGCGGTGGAACCATCCGGATCGGCCTACCGGAAGGGCTCGCCGGCGCCGGCGAGGCGGTTGGACTCTACATCCCTAGATCACTGACGGTTTCAGGGATCGACGTGGTAGTGCTCGGCGGGACGCTCATCGTCGTCATCGTTGACGCCGTCGTCCGGTATCGACGATTCGATGTCACACAGCTTGAGGCCTACAATCCTGAACTCGAAGTGGCCTTCCGGACGGCCCGAGACGCCGCCAGTGACGCGAAGGACTCGCCGGTCGCCGGACACCTCTATGCGGAGGTACTAGAGGGACTCGAACGCGCATCAACCCGCGAGTTCGTCCGCTGGCGACAGATGTACGCCGCCTTTGGAGTGGTACTTCTGGTCGCCATTGTCGGTGCTGGTGTTGTCGGCCTCGGTCTTGAGGTAGGTGACGGTGGTGGAGACACGACACCGACAATCGACACCGGTGGGCAGGACTTCGTCGGCGAGGAGGCGCCGGTTGATCGCGGCAGCGAGAGTCGCGAGATCGTGTTAGGACAGACCGGCGACACAGCGGATGTGACCGGCGAGTACGATGCCGGCGAGTTCAGTATCGACACCGCCTCGCTTGAGGCCGCTCAGGCCTCGTTCACCGACGAAACTCGTCCCGAGAACGCCGATCTCGTGCGAGACTACTACGAACAACTACGCGGGGACACCGCGGAGGACCCATGAGCGATCACGAATCCGAGACAGCACTATACACGGAGAACGGAGAAATCGACGCCGAGGCGGTTGCGGAGACCCTCGCCGCGGTTGAGACACAAATCGCCAATCGGATCGTCGGCCAGGAGGAGATCGTTCGACGCCTGCTTGTCTGTCTGTTGACCGACGGCAATGCCCTGCTTGAGGGAGCCCCCGGACTGGGGAAGACGCTCCTCGTCCGGACGCTCGCCGAGGCGGTCGATCTGTCGTTCTCGCGCATTCAGAACACCCCCGATCTGATGCCCTCTGACGTGACCGGTACGGAGGTCATCCGCGAGGTCGGCAACGACCGCGAGTTCGTCTTCGAGGAAGGCCCAATCTTCGCGAACGTCGTGCTGGCCGACGAGATCAACCGGGCGACGCCAAAGACCCAGGCGGCACTGCTTGAGGCCATGGAAGAAGAGCAGGTCACCGCTGGCGGCGAGACCCGACACCTGCCGGAGCCGTTTTTCGTGCTGGCGACACAGAACCCAATCGAGCAGGAGGGCACCTACCCGCTTCCGGAGGCCCAGCAGGACCGATTTACAATGAAGCTCCTGCTTGAGGCGCCCCCGCCAGAGGACGAAATCGAGATTGTCAAGCGGTACACCGAGCGGCTGAACACGCTGCCGGAGGTCGAGACGGTCCTCTCAAGCGAGCGCCTGCGGGATCTCCAGCGCACGGTTCGACAGGTCCCTGTAGCTGAGGACATCCGCGAGCGGGCCGTTGCTATCGTCAACGCGACGCGTGATGCTGACCGCATCGATTATGGCGCCAGCCCACGGGCGAGCATGGCGCTTGTGACCGCGGGCAAGGCCCAAGCGCTTTTCGAGGGACGAACCTATGTAACTGAGGCCGATCTTGAGGCAATGGCCGTTCCGATCCTGCGTCATCGAATCGGGCTCGACTTTCGCGCCCAGCAGGATGGGCTGACCCCCGACGAGGTCATCGACACGCTGGTATAACGGCCATGGCAATCGATTCGGCGTTTCTCCAAGAGCTCAAACGCTTCGACGTGACCGGCCGGCGGGAACTAGCGGTCGCCCAGCAAGGCGAGCGGCGCTCACAGGATCTCGGTGAGGGACTGACGTTCAGTGACTTCCGGCGGTACGTTGAGGGCGACGATCCAGGCCTGATCGACTGGAAGATCTACGCCCGGACGAACGAGCTCTACATCAAACAGTTCGAGGCCGAACGCAGCATGCGGGTTCACGCGCTTGTGGACACGAGTGCATCAATGGGTTTTGCCGACCGTGTGAAATTCGAGCGGGCCGCGAAGATCGCGCTGGGATACTGCTATCTGTTTGCCGCCGACCACGACGATTTCCAGGTGGCAACCCTCGGTGAGCGGCCACAGCGCCTCAACTCGGGGGCAAGCACCCCCGGAGAGTTACTCTCGATCATCGAGCGACTCAACAGCGTCAGCCTTGAGGGGGAGCTGGCAGTCGACGCTGCCCTTAAGTCATACGCTGGTACGACAACTGCCCGGTCGCTGATCGTCCTGGGGAGTGACTTCTTGGTGGATCCTGACGCGCTCGCCGCCGGGCTTGATGCGCTAAGCGATCACGAGGTCGTCTTAGTGAACGTGGTGGCTCCCGAGGAAGTATCACCGCCGGTCAGCGGCGAGACCATCTTCGAAGGGATCGAGACCGTCTCCCGACTGCGGACCTACTTCAGCCCGCGCCGCAAACAGCAGTATCGCGAGGATCTCGAAGCGCATTGGGCGGACCTCCAGACAGTGGCTGACCGTCACGGCGCGGAGTATGTTCGGGTACAGACCGACCGTGACTTCTTCGAGGCGTTCGCGGACGCCTGGATTGGCTAGAACCACTCCCGGGCTTTGAGTCGGGCGGTCAACGCGATTCCCTGACGGATCGCCCGGCGGACCAGTCCACCGGCGTTGTACACCCCCTCGCCGTCGTCGTACGTAAGGCCACGGACGACCACGACCGGCACCTGTTCGTCCGCCTGGCCGAACAGCAGCGCAGACCCCGCGCTGAGTTCGTCGGCAATGAGATCAAGCCCGCCGACCTTCGGCTGTCCGTAGAGGTCACTCTTGCCGAAGTTGCTGTCGATCGCCGCAATCCCGGAGCATCCAACGGCGAGGTCCATCGTCCCTGGACCGAGAATCTCCGAATCCGAGAGGACGACGGCTACGTCCGTGTCGGTTCGTTCTGCGATTCCCTCCCGGATGCGCCGGGCACTCGCGTCGGGATCCGCCGGTAAGAGGGTCATCTGCCCCGCCGGCGTATTCGACCAGTCGACACCAGCGTTCGTACAGAGACGGCCATCGCGATCGGTGATCAATGCCGCCGGAAAGTCCGCAGCGGCCTCGCGGGCGGTCTCCGGATCGACGGCGTGTTCGACAAGCACCTCCTCTCCGATCCGTGCGATGGGAAGCGCCCCGAGAACCTCAGATTCCTGGTAAATGAGGGCGACCTCGGCGGGATCGAGGCCGGTGACATCGGCCACGCGGTCGTCGCGGTCGGTCACCTCGACACCATCAGCCTCAACGAGGCGGTTCTCGGCAATCGAGACAACCTTCGAGGTGACCACAATGACATCCCCGTCAACCAGTGGATACTCCGCGGCCGCCGTCTCCGTGATCCGCTTTACGAGATCGTCGCCCGGCTCAACCCGGCCGATATCAAGACCGTGAAATGTGAGTTCGGGCATCGGTTGGCTACTCGCGAATAACCGTCACCGAGACAGGCGACCGGAAGACGACCGTCTCGGCCACCCGTCCGACCAGCTGACGGTCCGCGTCTTGTCGACCGTGTGCACCCATGACGACATGATCGACATCCTCCTGGGTGGCGTACTCGGGGATCAGGCGTTGGGGATCGCCGATCTCGTATTCGGTGGTGATCTGCCGGTCGTACTCGGCAGCGATTTCCTCGGCCACCTCAAACACCCGATCGGCCGCCTCTTGCTCGTCGGCGTACCACTCATCGGAGCCGACAATCGGCTCGTAGGCCGACTCCTCTCCCCCACCCTCGTGCGGATCGAATGGACTGCTCACGTAGTAGGCGACGATCTCCGCCTCAGGATAGGTCTCAAGGCTGTGTCGGAGTGCGCGTTCGGCGAGTGGCGAGCCGTCAATCGGGACGATAATTGTTAGTGGCATGTACACATATCACAGGTGAAGTGTCTTAGCAGTTTGGGCACGGAGTCTCAAAGGGGCGACCCACGGGAGCGAGTACGAAGACGTAGCGTGCTATCCGTCCTAGGATGTGTCTGTGCGCGCCCTCGAATAGGTGTCGACACGCTCGCCCGTCGCCGGGTCCCGTTCGGCGACGGCGGCTATGATGTCCTCAAGGGCGGCTGTTGTCGTCTCAAGCGGCGCCGTATCATCAAGCGCATCAAGACGACCGAAGGCGAGTTCGGCGCCCGTCCCGAGCGCAACGCGGGGCTCGTCGAGCGCAGCGCCCTC
>JBKHFN010000064.1:0-7197 GCA_046540195.1 Salinarchaeum sp. | reverse complement strand
TCCCGTCATTACCCCACCAACTCAGACTATACCTAAATCTTCTGTGAACCACTACACGCGGAGGAGGATGTCAACCGGTATGGCGCGTTGATCACTGGAATCGTGCTTCTGGTGGCATACGCCCTCCTCGGGGCTTTCTCACCCGTGCACGGCATCAAGACGGCCATCTCGACGGCACAGGGCGGTGCCGACACCCGCGCCGACGGCGGACGACAGTAAGAGTTAGTCTTCTCAGCGTTCGACGGATGCGTGCTCATCAAGAAACCCGACGAGCTGGTCGTTAAGCGGTCGCGACCGCTCGACGGTCACGAGGTGTCCGGCGTCCGGGAATCGACGCGTGGTCGCCCGTGGCAGATCAGTCGCCAGTCGATCGGCGCTGGCCGACGGCACGACAGCGTCGCTCCCTCCATGCACGACAAGCGTCGGCAGCGTCATTTCATACAGCGGCCAGTCACGTTGGTACCCGTCGACGGCTGCCGCGGTCGCCTCCCAGTCGTTTAGTGTTGCGTCCTCATCTCCACGCCACGCAACGATCTGGGCGATTACCTCGGGGTGATCCCGACAGAATGCTGTCGACACCATCTCGCGGGTTGTCGATTCAAGAGCCGTTCGGTCATCCTTGGTTGCTGCCATCGTCAGCCATGTCTTCCCCGACGGCATGTCCGCTCCGCCGGCCGGCGTCCCCACGAGCACAAGCGAGCGAAGTCGATCATGTTGGTGGGCGTATTCGAGCGCCACCGTCCCCCCGAGCCCCATGCCGACGGCGTGAGCCCGGCGGACATCGGCCGCGGCCAAGACCGCCTCAAGATCCCCAACAAGGTCGTCGATCGTGTCTGTCCCCGGGGACGCTTCTGATCGACCGGTTCGTCGTCCGTGATAGACGATCGCCGAGAACGGACCAACGACCGCCGAATGCTGCCAGGCCCACTGCCAGGGTCCGAATCCGAGCGTCGGAACGAGCACGACCGGCGGTCCCGTTCCGTGGCGTTCGTAGTAGAGCTTGACACCGTCGTTCGTTGCCCACGGCATGGCTATGAAACCGGCGATGAGCCGTAGAGTGCCTCATAGACCGCCGGTGTGAGATGCACCTCAAGCACCGCAGCAAGCGCCAGCATGACCCATCCCACACCGACGATAAGGCCGATCCGCTTGAGTTCGCCGCGGGTCACGAACTGCTGTCGGCCACCGATGACCCGTCGACCGCCGAGGTGGACCAGCCGGAGCCCAACGCCGGCGGCGACGAACAATGCCGGTAGTTCGACAATTCCGTGGGGGGCTAACAGCGTGAGGATCGGACCGATTCCCTCCTGTGCGACAGCAGGTGTCGCGATAACCCCGACAAGCAGTCCGTTGAAGAATGCCCCGAGGAGTGTCACGAGTCCAAGTGTAAGTGCCCCAAGAATGAGTGTCACAAACGCACGGGTGTTGTTCACCAGGATGGTCCAGACCGTGAACCGCTCCGGGAGCATTTCATTAAGATTGTCCAGTCCGAGCCTGGCGAACACGTCGACCCCGGCGACGACCAAGCCGATCCCGGTAAGCATCCCCAGGATGAAAACGCCTGTTGCGCCCCCGATGTATCGGCGGTGTTCCCGCCATGCGAGTGTGAGGTCATCGACAATCCCGCCGCGTGAGTGCATATTCTCTCTACGTGAGCGCGTGGATAAAACCCGTCGCTGAACGCGCGTCGAAGGGTAGATACGATTCGCCGGCCAACATCGGGTATGGACGCGGCGCTGGTGATCCTCGACGGCTGGGGGATCGACGCCACGGATGGACGAAACGCCGTTGCAACGGCCGAAACGCCGGTCTTCGACCGCCTATCGAGCCAGGGTGCGACCGGAACCCTCGATGTCTCCGGTCGTGCCGTCGGCCTTCCGGAGGGACAGATGGGCAACAGCGAGGTCGGACACCTCACCATCGGCGCCGGCCGAGTTGTCCTTCAGCCGTATGCCCGCATCGAGGACGCTATCGACATTGGCGCCTTCTTCGAGAACGACGCACTGCAGACCGCGATCGATCACGTCCGATCGACTGGTGGCCGTCTTCATCTCATGGGCCTCGTCAGCCGCGGTGGCGTCCACTCGCACTACCGTCATCTCGAGGCGCTCATTGATCTCGCCGACCGGGCCGATGTCGAGGCCATCACACACGCGTTTCTCGATGGCCGCGATACTCCACCGAGAGCGGCAATTGACGTGCTCGACGATCTTAAGGCGACGATTGAGCACGCCGGCACCGGGGCCGTCGCGACGATCGCAGGACGGTACTACGCGATGGACCGTGACGCGAACTGGGAGCGTACCCGCGCCGCGTACGACGCCATCGTCAACCGCGAGGCCGACCACATCGCGACAACCCCACAGGCCGCCGTTCGTGCCGCCTACGGCCGCGGCGAGTCCGACGAGTTTGTCGAACCAACACTCGTCGATGAGCAGCCGGTGCTTGCTGACGGTGATGCGGTTGTCTTCTTTAATTTTCGTCCGGATCGCGCCCGCCAACTTGTCCGGATGCTCACAAACACCGAGCCCGAATGGACACCCGCTGTTGAGCCACCAGCGATTGAGCTGGTGACGATGACCCAGTACGACGAGACCTTCCCGTTTCCGGTGGCGTTCCCCCCCGAACGGCCGACGGTCACGCTCGGCTCTGTCCTGGCCGAACACGGGCTCCGTCAGCTCCGCATTGCCGAGTCGGAGAAATACCCGCACGTAACGTACTTCCTTAACGGTGGTCGTGAGCGGTGCTTCGAGGGTGAACTCCGCCGGATCATCGAGAGCCCGGACGTGCCAACCTACGACGAACAGCCGTCGATGAGCGCAACTGCCGTAACAACAACTGCCATCGATGTTATCGCGGAGTCGGACCCAGAGGTGTTGATCCTAAACTACGCCAACCCCGACATGGTCGGCCACACAGGTGACTTCGACGCTACAGTCGCCGCCGTTGAGACCGTCGACCGTGAACTTGGCCGGCTCGTTGATGCGATCGACGGCCACATCCTGATTATTGCTGACCATGGTAACGCTGAGGATATGGGTACGCCCGAGGCCCCGCATACCGCTCATACAACCAACCCTGTGCCGGTCGTCTATCTCGCTGCGGCCACCAATGGTCAGTCGGACCGTTCCGATGGCTACCGGATTCGCGAGGGTGGCCGACTCTGTGATGTCACCCCGACGCTGCTCGGGCTCCTTGGTATCGACAGCCCGTCGTCGATGACCGGTGAATCACTCCTTCTATGAGAATAACGAGTGCGCCGACCGGGAATTGAACCCGGGCTATGAGCTTGGGAAGCTCATGTCCTACCACTAGACCACCGGCGCGCATCTGAGAGCACGCCATCGTGTCACTTGAACGTAGCGCTTTTTGATCCGCCTACTACGGGCGGACGATCCGGCGGGGCCTGCCGTTTCCAAAGGGCTTTGCCATCCCCCCACGTAACAAGGAAAACGAATGAGGGAAGCCGCCCGGACGCGACGTGCTGCCGTCGAGGCGACTGCTGATGTAGAGCCGACGGCTCTCCGGGAGTACATCACCGACATGTTGCAGACCGAGTCGATGACCCCTGGGGCCGTGACGATCGCCTGCGCAGACGGGTCGGCTGACGAGTCTCCCGATCTCGTTGATCGTGCCGCCGGTGTACAGCTGATCTATGACGGCCTGCGTCTCACTCGTCACCTCGCGACAACCGAGCCGTGGGACGCTGATTCACGTGCGGAGGGCGATGCTGACCTCCGGATTCTTGCGGCGGATATCCTCGTCGCTCGCGGCTTTGAGCTCCTCGCCCGAACGCCAGCCGCCCAGAAGGCGGTTGAGACGGTCCGCTCGTTTGGCCGCGCACAGCGACAACCAGAGACGGCCGACGTTACGGCGGCGTCACAGCTCGAAGCTGATGTTGCCGAACTGGCTGTGATCGCAGGGACGACGCTCGCAGACGCCGATCCCGACGATCGACTCAGACAGCGGACGAGGTCGATCGCGGAGGGATTCGGGGTCCCGTTCCCGCCGGCCGAGCGGTTTCTGATGGAACTGCCGGTTGAACGGTCGTCGGTGGTTGATCCCATCTCGACGGTCGACCAGCCGGCGCCGGCACGCGATGACGATTAATCGAAACGCCTAAAGACGATTCTCGACAACCACCAGACGCGCCTGGGTAGCTTAGCGGTAAAGCGCGTCCTTGGTAAGGACGAGAGCCCGGGTTCAAATCCCGGCCTAGGCTTCAGTCGCCTGTTTTCGGGGGTTTCAGGCCTTCTCCGTCGATTGACCATGATCGAGGTGAAAGGACGAGTACCCGGTTGGAAAGCCGGTACCCCGACGCAGTCACGCGGTTTTGAGGAAGAGTCAGGCATATTGGA
Organism: Salinarchaeum sp.; assembly: GCA_046540195.1. Taxonomy (GTDB): domain Archaea; phylum Halobacteriota; class Halobacteria; order Halobacteriales; family Salinarchaeaceae; genus CAZFMU01. The sequence goes on along the minus strand of JBKHFN010000064.1, from coordinate 2,839 downwards.
AAAGAAATTTAAATGTTGTAGGTCCAGATCGCTAGCTTCTAGCCGGAGGGATCGATAAATGTCGCACAGCGCCGAGAACAAAGTCGATGGGATCGTCCTCGTCACCGAGGACTCCAAAGAGTATCTCAACCCCAAGCAGGAAATCACCTACCGCGAGCACCGCCGCGAACTCGCCGAATGGATGCTCGCACTGGGCAAAAACCCCAGCAAAGCCGAAGGCTACAGCTACTCCACAGCCAAGAACCGGATGAACCGCCTCGACCTCTTCTACCGATTCGTCTGGGACCGCGAAGGCCGCTACATCCAAGACCTCACCACCGACCACGCCGACGCCTGGATGCGGTGGCTCGCACGCCAAGACTACAAAGAATCCACCAAGTGCCACTACCAGAAAGCCGCCCACACCCTGTTCAAATGGAAACGCCACGCACGCGGCCACGACGTCGAATGGGAGCCCGAGATCGAATACAGCGACCCATCCACCAACTACCAACCCCGCGACTACCTCACACGAGAAGACCGCCGCAAACTCCGCGAAGCCGCCATGGAATACGGCAGCGTCCCCCACTACAACAGCGTCACCCCCGCCGAACGAGACCGGTGGAAAACCTACCTGGCCCAACGCCTCCAGAAGCCCAAAAACGAGGTCACGATGAAGGACTGGGAGAAGGCCAACTCCTTCAAGTACACCTCGATGATCTACACCGCCCTGGATGCGGGCCTACGTCCTTGTGAGATCGAGCGAGCCAACATTCAGTGGGTCGACACCGACAACGGCGTCCTCCGCATACCCCGCGAAGAATCCAGCAAGAACCGGGAAAACTGGATCGTCGCCCTCAAAGCCGAGACCGTCTCCATCCTCAAACACTGGAAAAACGAACGCCAGACACGCGAGAAATACGACGGCAGGGACGCCCTCTGGTTGACGATGTACGGGAACCGGTACAACAAGGACTCCTTCCGCGACGTGTTCCGCAAAATCGCTACCGAGGCAGGCCTGGACCTGGACAACCGCGACCTCACACCGTACAGCATCCGCCACAGCACAGCCACCTATGTCGCCTCCGAGGAAGGGCTGGCCGTCGCCGCCCAGCAGTGCCGTCACAAATCCAAACGCACCACCGAGAAATACGAGCACAGCAGTGTCGACCGGCAGGCCGACGCAGTCAACCGCATCGAATAAAACCCGCCTGTCACCCCCTTCCTTCTCTTTTTCTCCCTTCTGGACACTCTATATTAGAGTCGTTAGCGTTGTACCCTGAACGAACCCCTGTACCGTACCCTGATTCGTTAAGAACACGAGAGGGACACGCCCTGGTCGTCGTGTAGGGGGTACAACAGCGAGCCCTGATAGTGCCCTGAGAGGGGACCCGGTGGTAGCTGGGTCACTGGTGGATGGGGGTGCCTGGGTGTGCCCTGTTTTTCTTTGTCGTCAATCTGACGTAGTGTCAAATAGATATAAAAAAGTATGTGACAATATGTAAGATAAGGTGAAAGACGTGCAGGCACACACGACCAAGACAGACCACGCCGTCCGCGACGCAGCGGACAAACACGGCATCAACCCAGACAAATTCCAAACCTTCTGGAACGACCGATTCGGCCACTACGCGCCCACCTACATCCACGAATGGGCCGACCGCATCGCCCACAACCGCGCACACTTCGTGGCCGACGACAAAACACGCGAAGCCCTCCAACGAGCCGGCTACACCGACGGACGAGGTGACGCCTGATGGAGACCATCAAGAAGATCCTGCAGGCACACGGCTACACCTCAGTCCACAACATGGACGTGGAAGACCACATCACAGTCGAACACGCCACCTGCATGGACCTAACCATCGAGAAAATCGCAGACAACCGTCTCAGCGTCGCCCACTACTACACACAGCGCGGCGACCTCATGAGCGACCCAGAAATCGTGTTCCGCATCGACGGCGACGAGTGGATCCCGGTCAGGTTCACACAACACCCCCACGTCCACCAGCACGACGAGGACGGCCTCTCCAAGGTCAAGGACTTCGTCACGACGTGGGACCACAACCTCAAACGGCAAGGCTTCATCGAGGCCGCCACACAGAGGGGTGACGGCTAAAATGTCGTTGTACGCGAAAGCACTGGGCAGTACCGACTCCGGGCAACGACTCGGCTCCCATCCCTGCAAGGAAGCACTCCGCGAGGAGATTCAACGACTCCACCGCCACGGGATGGACGCCCAAGCGATCGGGCAACGCATCGGTGTCTACTACATGAACGAGGGCGAGACCGAGACCCTCGACAAACTGGAAACGGTCCTCACCGAAGAATTCGAGGACTACGGACGGTGACAACCCGTGTCCACGGATTCCTCTACATACGGCCACGAAATCATCGAAGAAGCACCCGTCACCTCCACAACCGTCTACACAGCAACCAGCGACGGCGACATCCAAACCTACGACCACGGAACCGACCACGACCAGGCAACCTATCGGTGCAGGTGTGGGGAAAGCTTCGACACCCGGGAGAAGGCCATCAACCACATCACAACCAAGGCCGAGGGCATCACCAGGGACCAACTCAAAGAGATCAGTAGAGAAGCGAAAGGAACAGAATTCTACGGGTTCACTTGCTACGGCCGTACCGCCCATACGGACTGCATCCTGTGGAGGCATGACTCCCTGGATCTCATCGTCTATGCCACACCCGGGTTTAGGGACAGCAACGCCATCGACATCGGAGTCCGGGCACGATGTGGTGCAGAAGAAGTCATCAACGACCAACATGGCCGACCACGTACATCTGTTCATCGGGAGTCCACCGAAGAACGCCCCGTCCCTCATCGTCAACTGGGGCA
>JBKHFN010000063.1:0-7217 GCA_046540195.1 Salinarchaeum sp. | reverse complement strand
GCAGTCACGTCCTATGAGGCGGCCCACGAGATTCTCGCAGATGGCGGCACGCCGGACGATATTGATTATCAGGGCGTCAGTGGCCCAATTGACTTCGACAAGAACGGCGACCCCGTCGGCTCACTGCAGGTGTTTGAGGTACAGGATCACGAGTACGTCCCGATCGAGTTCCGCGAAGGATAACGGCTCGTCATGCCGGCCCTTGAGCTCGTCCTCAGACACGTTGCCAATGGGATCGTCTACAGTAGCATCATCGTGCTCGGGAGTATCGGGCTCTCGTTAATCTACAGCATCGCTGGCTTCGCCAACTTCGCGCACGGTGATACAATGACCGTTGGAGCATACGCCACGCTCCTTGCGTCGGGGGCTGTCGGAGGGCTCGGGGTGACGATCCTTGGGCTTCCGATTGGCTTTTTCCCGGCACTTCTCGTCGGTGCGCTCGTCGCTGCCGGCGTGGCCGTCTTGACCGATCGGCTCGTGTACGAACCGCTTGACGTTGGATCACTCGGGCTGTTAATCACCTCGATCGGCGTGGCGTACGTCTACCGGGGGATCATTCAGGCGTGGTTTGGCGCTGATCCCCGGCAGTACGCCGTGCCGGCCCAACAGCCGATCGACACGCTTGCTGCCGTCGGCCTCCAGGTCACCCCACAGGATGTCGCGATTGTCCTCTCGGCGGTTGTGCTCGTGACCGGCCTACATCTGTTGTTACAGTACACCGACTTCGGTCGGAAGATGCGTGCAACGGCCGACAATCCCGAGTTAGCCCGCGCCAGCGGCATCCGGACTGGTGCGATCAGGCGTCGGACCTGGGTAATTGGCGCCGGCCTGGCTGGGATCGGCGGCGCCTTCCTCGAGCTGTTCAACCAACTCGGCCCACGAATGGGCTTTAGTCTCCTATTGATCGTTTTTGCGGCCGTCATCTTCGGCGGGATCGGATCGATCTATGGCGCACTGCTTGGGAGTGCCGTCATCGGACTAGTCATCCAGCTAGTGCCGTTACTCTCGATTTATGGTCTGCCGATCGGTATCGAGTACGCGGAGGCAGTCGCATTTTTGATCATGGTGGCCGTGTTGTTGATCCGGCCCCAGGGAATCGCCGGCGAAGTCATTGAAGAGGGTGAGATCTAATGAGTGTTGCCGATACACTGCAGGCGTACTGGAACGAGTTAACCGAGGCCGAGCGGACCCTGAGCACGGCTGTCGGCGTGACAGTACTTGGCCTCCTCGTGTTGATGCTCGCCGGAGTACTAGATCCAACGTACTTCCTGTTCCTGTTCGGTCTCGGGGGGATGTACGCACTGCTATCGATGGGACTGAACGTCCAGTGGGGATACGCCGGGCTAATCAACTTCAGCGTGGCCGCGTTCTTTGGCCTCGGTGCTTACGGCACCGCATTGCTGACCGCCCAGAGTTCGCCGATCGCTGGGGGGCTGCCTCCGCTGATTGGCCTCCTTGCAGGCCTGGGACTGGCCGGGGTTGTGGCGGTGCTAATCGGTGTGCCGACGCTCCGGTTGCGCGCTGACTATCTGGCAATCGCCTCGCTTGGTCTCGCCGAGGTCGTCCGGATGATTGTGCTCAACGAGAGCCAGTGGACCGCCGGGAGCCAGGGGCTCTATGGGATCCCGCTGTTCTATGAGGGCTGGCCGATCGTTGGCGGCCTTCCCAGCGCGCTGCCAACGATCCAGTTCGTCGGCCCTGGCGGCCCGGTTACCTTCGGGACACCCTTCTGGCAGGAGCTGCTGAACGTGCTTCTGTTGCTGGGCTTTCTGGGCGCAAGCATCTTCGTCCTTCGTCGAGCTCATCGCTCGCCATGGGGACGGGTGCTCCGGACCATCCGTGCCGACGAACACCTCGCGGAGGCACTTGGCAAGCATACCTATCGCTTCAAGATGCAGGCGTTCGTCCTCGGCAGCCTCATCATGGCTCTTGGGGGCGTGTACTTCGCGCACCTCCAGTTGTTCGTCAGCCCGGGCAATCTGGATCCGGTGACGACCTTCTACGTCTGGGTGGCGGTGATCCTCGGCGGCAGTGGATCGAATCGCGGGGCACTCTTTGGTGGATTCGTCATCGTCGCCATTCGCGAAGGCTCGCGGTTTCTGGGCGACGCAAGCGTCGTTCCGATTGACGCCGCGCCGCTCCGGCTGATCATCATCGGTCTGTTGATCATTCTGCTGATGCGCTTTCGCCCACAGGGGCTCTTGCCGCCCCAGCGTGAACTCATCTGGCCGTCAGCAATCGACGACCGAGGTGATCGCGATGGGTGAGACACCGCTGCTGGCGGTTGAGGAACTCAAGAAGACCTTCGGGGCGCTCGTTGCGACCGATCACGCGTCCTTCAGTGTCGAGCGCGGAACGATCACCGGACTAATCGGACCAAACGGAGCCGGCAAGTCGACGCTGTTCAACTGTATCTCCGGCTTTTATCAGCCAGACGGCGGGACAATCACCCTAAGCGGTACCGACATCACCGGGCTGACACCCTACGAAATCGTCGATCATGGTCTCGTTCGGACCTTCCAGACGCCGCGACGGCTTGAGGGGATGACCGTCCGAGAGGCAATGCTCGTTGGACCGCGCGAACAACCTGGTGAGACGTTCCACAAGCTGTTTACCGCCCCAGGGGCCGTGACCGCGCACGAACGCGAGAATCTCGTCGCGGTTGACCGGATGCTTGAGGCGTTCGAGCTTGATCACCTCGCGACCCAGCCTGCGACGGACCTCTCCGGCGGACAGTTGAAGCTTGTCGAACTCGCTCGGGCGATGCTAACTGACCCTGAGATCCTATTGCTCGATGAGCCCGTCGCTGGTGTCAACCCAACGCTAGCGAAGGACCTCGCCGCACAGATTCGGCGGCTCCACGACGAAGGAACCACCTTCCTGATCATCGAACACGACATGGAGTTTATTATGAATCTCGCCGATCGCATCGTCGTTCTCGATCAGGGGAGTGTCCTCACCGAGGGCCCCCCCGAGGCGATTCGCGCCGATGACCGCGTAATCGACGCTTACCTCGGCGGAGGTGGACGCGGATGACCGACGGACCGGCACTATCACTCAACGACGTCGATAGCGGCTACGGCGACATGCAGGTGCTTGATGAGCTCTCGCTCGTCCTTGAGGAGGAGGAAATTGTGTGTCTAATCGGACCGAACGGGGCCGGCAAGTCGACAGTGCTCAAGACCGTCTTTGGCCTGCTGAGCCCCTGGGCAGGCGAGATTCGCTTCCGCGGGCAGTCGATCGCTGGACTTGCGCCAGAGGACATCGTCCGCACTGGGATCGGGTATGTCCCACAGACGCAGAACGTCTTTGGGTCGCTAACCGTTGCCGAGAACCTCCGGATGGGTGGCGTCGCCCGTGAGGATGCGCTTGAGCCGATCCTCGAGACGCTCTACGAGCGGTTTCCACTGCTTGACGAGAAACGCACGGCAAAGGCAAACACGCTCTCGGGCGGCCAGCGACAGGTGCTCGCGCTGGCCCGGGCACTCGTGATGGAGCCCGATGTGCTGTTGATCGACGAACCTTCCGCCGGCCTGGCACCGAACACTGCCGATAAGATCTTCGATGATGTCCAGACGGTCAATGACCTCGGGACGGCTATCCTAATGGTCGAACAGAATGCGGTGAAAGGTCTTGAGATCGCTGACCGGGGCTATGTCCTTGACCAGGGGAGCGTCCGGTTCGAGGGCGATGCCGATGACCTGCTGGACAACGAGGATGTCGCCGAACTGTATCTCGGGGCCTAGACAGGTGTTGCGCGCCGTGCAGTCCGACACCAGCGGTATCCGTCTTGATGTCGTGGTGGGTGTATGAGCGCCCGCTCGGAAAGGCTTCTTGACAGCACCGGTCGACTCACGCTTGTCTTCATTGTCCTTGGACTGCTCGCCTGGTATGTGACCGGCCGGCTCGTTGATAGCGAGCCAATCCAGATCGGCGTGTTGCTGTTCATCGGCGTGGCGCTCCCACTGGCGATTTCGACGCGACGGAATGCCGAGTGAGACGGCGTATTGCACGCACAGCAACGATCCGGGGATACTGAAGACCACCCGGCACGAGAATCACACATGGCGCAGGCCAACCCCTTCGCAAGTCCGATCGTCCGGTACGGGATTGCCGGGAGCGGAGCGGCGATCGCCGCCGGTGTCGCCTACTTTCTGCTGTCCGGAACAATCCAGTATGTCGTATACGCCATCGCAGTGCTCGACTTTCTCATCACACCACAGATCCTGCGGCGGGCGGCAACGTAGCTACGGTTCGAGGACAGCCCGGAAGCGCGCCTCGTTTTCGATCATTCGGTCGTAGGCCTCCGAGACGGCCTCAAGCGGGTAGGTCTCGATTGTCGGGGTGATATCCCGAAGCGCGCTGAATTCAAGCGTGTCCTGAGAATCCCTGGCATCTCCAGAACCCCAGCCGGCGACCGCGCCGTTGGTTCCAACGAGGTGCTGGATATCGACATCGACCGGTTCGCCGGGAACGCCAACAACGATCACCTCGCCATCAATGCCAAGGCCGCCAACAACCGAGGCGATCGCCTCACTCGAAGGCGCCGTTGCGAGAATAACGCTCGCGCCACCAAGGCGCTGAAGCGCCTCTGCGGGGTCTTCCGCGGTCGCATCGACAAAGTGATCCGCACCAAGGTCGGTCGCCAGCGACGCCTTCTCCGGACTGCGGGAAATCGCGACGGTCTCAAAGCCGGCAGCATGAGCATACTGCACGCCGAGGTGACCGAGCCCGCCAATGCCGACAACAGCCGCAAGGTCGCCCGGACTAGCGTCGCTGTTACGCAAGGCGTTGTAGGTGGTGACACCGGCGCACAACAGCGGCGCGGCGTCGACAGCATCGAGTGATTCCGGCATCGCGGCGACCGCTTCCGCCGGGACGGTCACGTACTCTGCGTACCCGCCATCGAAGCTCAAGCCGGTGATGTCGGCGTTCTCACACTGAAGAAACTGGCCACGACGACAGGGCTCGCAGGTGAAACAGTGTCCACCGTGCCAGCCGACGCCGACTCGGTCACCCGTCGACCACGCCTCGACGTCGGCACCGATAGCGTCGATTCGTCCGGCAACTTCGTGGCCGGGGATCCGTGGGTAGCTCACGCCGGGATAGGTGCCCTCCTTGACGAACGCGTCGGAGTGACAGATGCCACAGGCCTCCACGGCGATCCGGACCTCATTGAAGGCGGGATCAGGAATCTCCCGCTCAACAAGCTCAAAGTCGGCTCCCGGTTCCGAGACAACAGCCGCACGCATGGTGTCTCCCATCATCCGTGTTCTGGAAGACACAAGCAAAAGACTGCCGGCGGGACATCAGGTCCCGACGGCGGGACGACGTCCGCTGGTTGTCTCCCAGCCGGGGGATGCTGTCGCCGTCGTCGCCGGGACTGTCAGCGTCACTGTCGTCCCTGTGTCGTCGGTGTCGAACGAGAGGTCACCGTCAACGATCCCGACACCCCACCGCGCCATCCACAGTCCGAGTCCGCTGCCGTGTTCCAGCGGCGTCTCGGTTCCTTCCTTAATAGCCTCAAGTTCGTAGGCGTCGATTCCCGACCCATTATCGGCGATACGGATGGTCGCCTTCTGCGGATCGCCACCGGGGCCGTGCTCGTACGCAGTGGCGATGTCGATCCGCCGCGGCGCGTCGGTGTGCTCAACGGCGTTCTCGATCAACTGACAGAACACGGTCTCAAGCATTTCGGGAACAGAGACCTCCGACTCGGCCGCCGCCCAGTGGTAGGTGACCTCAACATCGTCGGTCTCGTCGGTACTGTTCTGTACACATCGTTTGAGGAGTGATTTGAGCGGAGCCGGGTCGGTATGCTGATGGGCGTATTCAAACAGTTCGACGGCTTCACGGCCTTTCTCCCCGAGGTCGGCGATCACAGACGCCCGCTCTCTGATTATCGCCGTCTCCTCTCGTTCGGGAAGCTGTTCGGCGTATCCACAGATGATGTTCGTCTCAGTACGAATGTTATGCCGGAGGATACGGTTGAGTGCCCGAAGCCGCTGTTGCTGTCTGAGGTACCCGGTGACCTCATGGAAGGTAATCACCTGACCGAGGTATCGCCCCCGGACGTCCGTAATCCGCGTCACAACCACATCGTACGAGCGGCTCCCGGTGCGTTGCCCGATTGTGACGTGATTTTCAAGTGCTCCCTCCTCCGGCAGGCGATCATACTCCGGCAAGACCTCCTTGGCGGGGGCGTTCAGCGCCTCGCGTGTGTCGATCTGGAGGAATTGCTCACATTGTTTGTTGACCTTCGAGACGTAGTCATTGCGGTCGACAACAACGGCCCCGTGGTAGAACTGCTCAAGAAGCACCTCGCGGGCCCGGCGGTTCGGCGCCGGGGTGTTGCCGAGCAGTCGGTGTTGCGTAAGAGCGATCAGATACGCAACGCCGGATAGCGAGAAGGCAATTGGGGTCGGATCGATAGCCGTTGGAATGACCCCACCCAAAAATAGGAAGTTGGTGATCCATGGGGGGAGCACGCCACCGAGAAGCCACGCCCCCTGACGTCGGAAGACCGGTGAGTCACCCAACAGGAGTGTGCCGATTAGCCCCAAGCCAGCGGCACTGAGGATATAGGTATACACCGCGGCAACCCAGTACCACAGCCCCTGTTGCTCAACCCGCCCGACTCCGGGGCCCTCGGGCGGGTAGTAAGCAATGTCGATCAGTCCTTGGGAGGGTTCAATGGCGACTAACGCCACCGTTGCGAGCGGGACGGTGGCCAGACTGCCAACGATCCGAGGGGTCACATAGCGGTCTCGCCCGGTATACTCAAGCACGAACACGAGCCACGCCAGCGGAATGACGATGACGCCGATCCACGCAATGCGCGTCCAGAACAGCTTGGCTTCAACCCCTGTCGCCTGCACACGGAACAGCAACGATGCCGACCACCAGCACTGTCCAAGCAACAAAACCGCAAGCGGAGTTGCACCGGGCTCGGGGCGTTCTCGCCAGGCGAGAATACCCGCGGCCGAACCGACGGCCAGCGAGGCGAACAATGCAGGGACGAGCAAGTCCTCCACCAACATGCAACTGTGGGTGCTGCCCCCTACGCTGTCGGCCCGGATAAATGCCAGCCAGAAAAAATTGGAACCCAGGATGGTTGTTCGACTACAACCCAACGCCGTTGAGCACGGCGACGAGTACCACGACACCGAGTTGTTTGACCTCACCGGCGATCGTAAGTCGGCGGTAGTGTGTCGTCC
>JBKHFN010000062.1:0-7305 GCA_046540195.1 Salinarchaeum sp. | reverse complement strand
CACGTGTGTGCCCGACTGTCGGTATGGCCGATCCACAGGAACCACCCGCGTGGTTGACGCTTGAGGCCGAGGAGGAACTTCGCTGGCAGGCCCAACCGCACAAAAGCAGTCTGATCCCTGCGCTCGTGGTCGGACTCCCGCTGTCGCTGGTGCTCATCGGCATTCCGATCATCGCGGCGGCGTATTTCAACCGGGAGAACACCGAGTACGTCCTCACGACCGAGGCGCTATACAGGAAGACCGGCATCCTCTCTCGCGATGTTCAGCGGATTGACTTCGGGAAAGTGCAGAACACCTCCTACAGCCAGGGTGTTGTTGGATCGCGCTATGGATACGGCAATGTCGACATCTCGACCGCCGGTGGATCGGGCGTTGAGATGCAGTTCCGGTCGGTCCCCGAGCCCCGCGCCCTCCAGGAGCGAATCAACAGCCGGATTACTGCCCGCCGCGATGACGCGGCCGAGGACGAGGAGTCACCGGCGGAGGTGCTCGATGACATCCGCGCGGAGCTACAAGCAATCCGAACGGCGCTTGAGTCGCGTGAACCGCCCGTCGACGACAACCGACACCGATGACCGATGGAGTTGTTCCGCTGGGGCCGGACGAAACGGTGCGCTGGCAGGGCCGTCCGCGCCGCTCGGTGATCTACTCGACACTTGTCATCGGCGTCGGATTCGCGCTTGTCGCTGGTCTTGTGGCCTGGCATACCGGACGGCCGTGGCTTATCGCCGGACTCCCGGTCGGTCTCTCACTGCCGGCGTGGCGTGAACTCAGGCGCCGGCAGACCCAGTACCTCATCACCGACGCCGCCCTCTATCATAAGCGCGGAGTGTTGGGTCACGCTGTCAGGCAGGTATATCAGGAGACGGTCCAGAATACGGCACTCACACAGGATGTCACCGGATCACTCTTTGGCTATGGCACGCTGACAATCGAGGTTGCTGGGGGCCGGGATCTCACCTTCGACGCCATCGACGACCCGGATGCCGTCCGCGGACATCTTGATATGCGTGGCCGGACTGACGGCGTGGCCGGCGATATGGGGGCAGACGTGACTCTGCCGGGATCCCGTGAGCAGTGGCAGGCGGTGCGATCGGAGGTTAACCAGCTCGCCGAGACAATTGAGCGCCGTAGAACGTAACCGACAGCCTATCGACGGAGCAGGCCGAGTGTCTCGGGGCTTGACCCCGAGGCGGTTCACCGGGCGTAGGCGTCGATGATGTCGTTGAGCGTTCGCTTGTCGGCGTCAGCCGACTCCGTCGTGTCATCGGCGTCCTCGCGTACCGTCGGGTCGTCGTCTTCAGGGGGAACAATCTGCTGCATGGACAGCGATATGCTGATCTCCGTAATAATGATCTAGGATTTCCTGTGATGGTGGCCGATCTATGATTACCTTATCAGAATACCTGAAGATGCCTTTACTCGTCGCGATAACGCATGCCAACAGTTACTGAAGTACAAGGCGAACGCCTCGCGCTTCATTGCGGGAATGACTCCGACACCGCCAGCACACGTTCCAGCCGGCGTGGGTACCGGATATATGAAGTAGTTACACGCTGCACAGGCAAGTATCCGAGGCGGCCTGACCGCCCACTTAATCGGACAATATCGGGATTGCCTCACCCAACGCAGAACCACCCGTTCTGCGGGGCTGGTGTGGGTGTCAGCAAAAGTAACTCCGAATCCCATGCCGGGATCGGAGTACCGGACAATTGACACAGCCAGTAGCAGTCCATGTCGGACAGTTACCAACCACAATATCCCACCCCAGCGGCGCGGTGCCGTGGGAATCCCCGCCCCTTGGCGCGGGGAGGATGTCAACACTTCGGTGGTAAACCACTTGATCTGGCGTCACCAGGTCTCAAAGAGACCACACGTAACGAAACTGGGCGATAGGAGACGGCGAATATGAGTATTCGGTCAGTAGGATATATGTATCCCCATACGTATACTACGATCACCCATGCCACACGTTGGCATTGATGCTGAGGGCAACTGGCATATCGTGATCGATGGCGACATCGTGTGTCAGACCGAGTCGCCCGGACCGGCAGATACAGACATTGAGATCGTCGATCGCATGGCCTACACCCGTGACAATCTCGACAATCCCGACCCACCGTGGTGCCGAGCCTGCCTGATGTTTGTTGACGAAGAGGCGCTACCGTCACCGCCTCGGCGCAAGAACTCTCCGACCTTCGACTATCACGAGGTCTTCTCGCCGTAGCTACAGGAACGGTGGTGGCCCGACTCGCAGGGATCCCCCGTATGGAACGAGTTGTCGTTCTGCGGTGTTCGGCCGGCTACAGGCCGAGTGCCGCGGGGCTTGACTCCGAGACGGTTCACAGGAGGAGTCCAACTGGGATGATGATCAGCATGAGGAGAAATCCCCAGAACCCGTACCGGTGATCAAGCACCCGACGCTGGATGCGCTCAATCGCACCGGTGTACCACCGGCCAGCCCCGAGGGCGAGTACCGCAACGGCCGTGGCGACGGCGGCGAGGAAGACGACAATCGTTACGCCAACTGGCGTATTCAGCGTCAGCGCAACCAGGAGTGTATCGCCGAACGTACCGACGTTGGCGCCGAGCGCGAATGGGATAACCTCCTCTCGTTTGATGTGTCCGCGGTTGTATAGCGGGACGATCATACCGAGGGAGAAAGCCACGCTCGTCGCCACCATCGTGACGAGTCCGCCAACAACAAATGCAATCCATCTACTCGCAACCAGCGTGATGTATCGTTGGCGCAGTCGCTCCTGATCAACGCGCTCAAGCAGCCGGTCGAAGGCCTGCAGACACCCAAAGAGTAGCGTCAGCGCCAGTATAAAGGCTCCCACAGGACCAAGGGTGGCGACAATCGCATCGGTCAGCGCTGTGATCTTGATGGGTGTCGAGATGGCCACCGCCGGGAGGACCTCGATTGGCGTGACCTGCACGACCGACACCAGCGGCAGACCAATCAGAATAGCCGGCCAGAACACCGAATGAGCTAAGAGGAACGTTAACAGCCCGAGGCGTATGGCGTCCCGAAGCGATTCGGTCTCCGCATTGATGTAATCGAAGACCCCGATCAACACGACCACGCCCGAACCACCGAGTCGTGATCCGACGAGCATGCTGAAGAGAACAGCGGCATCGATCACCCCGGAGTCGAACAGCGAGAGGGAGACCGCAGCGACGACCGATCCGTTGGCCAGCGCGTAGGAGGCCAGCCAACTCAACCCCAGGGCCGACCGGTCGGCCACGATGATCGTTCGGAGAACGCGTCGCAACACCGGCTCAAGCGCCGCTGTCGCCGTTCCGAGCAGGCGGACCGCAACGAAAAATACCAGCGCAATGAGTAGTCCTGCACCGACTCGATGGAGCCGCCGTCGTCGCTTGCTCGTGTGTGCCACCGGGGCGACGGTACGATTGCCAGGTCCTTAGTATTACTTGAGATATACTTACGGCGTTTGATTTAAGCAGACTTGCACACTAATATTAATAATTTCGGTCAATTGTTTAATTCTATAGCCGTTCATAGATCACAGGTTCCCAAACGTTTTTTATCAAGAACACCGAAGAGTACCGGCACAGCTTCGGGCTGACCCGCGAACAGGTCCTCGGACGAATCGGGCTGTTCCTTTACGCTCAGGAACTTGAGGTCCCCGTTGAGGTTGAGGATCCGGAGTACCTCTTTGTCTGTCCGACCGCCGGCAACACTAAACTGCCTGACTTCGGCACCAAGCTCATCCAGATGCTCAATGCCGCCGGTGTTGACTACTCGGTCACGCCACGGGTCGTTGACACGGGGACCGAGATCGATCACGTCTCTACCCACGAAGGACTCACCCGTGAACTCCTCGTCGAGTGGGAACAGGAGGCCGAGCGACTCGGCGCGGATAAGGTGCTCGTCATGGAGTGTGGGTGTGACACCCGAACGATGAACGCCGAGGCCGACGACACCCTCGGCCGGCCGTTTAAATTCCCGTTCGTCAGCATCGACACCGTGTTGCTTGATGCTATCGAGAACGGCGATCTCCCGGTTGAGCCGGTTGACGACCGGATCACCATGCATGACCCCTGTTATGTGACCCGGCTCTCTGGCCGTGGCGAGATGGAGCGGGACCTGCTCAACGCCGTCACGACCAACTTTGTCGAGATGCAGCCCAACGGCGAGGAGAATTACTGCTGTAATGCTGGTGCCGGGCCGATGCGCATCCCCGAATACGAAGACCTCCGCCTGCAGGCCTCCGAGCTCAAGGCCAATCAGATTGAGGACACCGGCGCCGATCGGGTCGTCACGCCGTGTGCGATCTGTAACCTTAGTCTTACTCAGACGACCGAGGAGTACGACCTCGCTAACGAGGACGAGCGGATGGTCCGGATGATGTACGAGATCGTCTACGAGGCTGTTGCCGCCGGCCTCCGCAAACGCGGCGAGATGAACCAGGTGACGCTGCCGGCAGCCTTGCAGGACGTTGACGAGACGTACTTCCATGAACATAGCACCCAGGGCTTTTTGACCGATCTCGTCACCGACGAGAAGTTCGACACGGTGCGCAACTGGCTCCGTCGGGATGACATCGTTGACCGATTCAAACAGAACAATCCCGATGTCGCCCATCGCGTTGATGAGATCCTTGAGGCCGACCCTGAATCAATCGAGCCACAGCCGGGCCGCCCGGGTGAGCTGGCATGGACGTGATCGACGTCCTCCAGGTCTTTGCCCCGCTCGCATTAGCGGTCTTTGCTATCGGCGTTGCGCCGAAGTTTATCCGATGGGGTCGTGGCGTCCTCGCCGGCGGGACCTTCTCCGGGCGATCGAAAAACGAGATCGACACTCCACAGCGAGAGTCACCGTTGCGAGCGCTCGGGCGCGTACTCTACAAGCCGATGACCTTCTCAAGTGGCGCTAACGCCTCTTGGACGGCTGGTTACGCCCTCTATCACGTGGGTATCATCACCATCTTTGCGGGCTACTCCCTCGCGGGGGTGATCCTCGGCGTCAACATCCTCCTTGGTAATCCCGTTCCGAACATGGCTACCGGTGAGTTCACCCAACAGCTCTCGTTGGTCAACCTGCTGGCGATCGTCTTCGGGAACGCCGAGTCACCGGCCCGTGAGTTCCTCTTCGGGCCCGCGGCGCCGGTCTTCCTCGGCGTGACCTGGGTCGCTGTCATCTCGGCGTTTCTCGGTAACGTTGCACTGTTCGGGAATGCCTTCCGAAACAAGGGGGCGATCATCGGCGATATCCATGAGGCCGCCCGCGGCTTTCGCACCTCCGGGCAGTTCTCGCTTGAACATGTCCTGATTACCGGGCTCGTCTTCGGGATCGTCATCACTGAGTTGCTCGCCCGACTGGCCAGTAGCGTGCCGGCGATCCCGCACAACATGCTGTATTACCACTTGCTGCTCGCAATGGCCATCGTAGTGCTCACACCGTTTACCTTCCTCAAGCATATCGTTTTCTTCCCGATCACGCTCTATTATGCCACGCGGCGGCGGGTCACCCGCACCATCGCGTGAACGTTCCCCGCCTTTCCGGCCCGTATTGCTTCTTGATCTGGCGGATACTCCGTCTCCGAGTAGACAAGTTCCATTCAGCAAACGCTTTGTCAGCAGCCACCACCAGTATCAACACACACGATGGCGGGGACGCTCCTCTTCGAAGCGGGGGTGATGTTCGCCGCAGTTGCCGCTGTGAGTCTCCTCGCGGCCCGCTTCGATCTGTCGCCCATCCCATTCTATATTCTGGCTGGGATGGTCGCGAGCGAGTTCGTTGCCGGGCGCCTCGGAGTGGGATACGTGAGCCTTACGAGCTTCATTGAGGTTGGAGCCGAACTGGGGATTGTCCTATTATTGTTGTTTCTCGGTCTTGAGTTCAATCTTGACCGGCTACTCGCTGATCGCACCCGGATTGGAACGGTCGGACTTCTTGATCTTGGTGTGAACTTCACCCTCGGGCTTGGACTCGGATACGTGCTGTTTGGCGATGCGATCGCCGCAGTGATCGTCGCTGGAATCGTCTATATCTCTTCAAGTGCGATTATCACCAAGACGCTGCTCGATACCGGATGGATTGCAAACCCCGAGAGCGGACCGATCCTCGGGACGCTTGTCTTTGAGGATCTCGCCATCGCGGTCTATCTCGCCCTCGTCGGCGCAGTTATTGTCGGTGGCGGATCAATCGGGGCGGTCGCTCAGTCGGTCGGGATTGCCTTTGGCTTTCTGCTGGCGCTACTGGTGTTTGTCGCGCTCGGGACACGGGCGCTTGAGTTGCTTCTCGATACCACCTCAACGGAGTATTTCCTGTTGCGAGCGCTCGGGGTAGTCGTCCTGATCGCTGGCGCCGCCCTCTCGTTAGGGGTCAGCGAGGCTGTCGCTGCGTTCTTTGTTGGGATGGCATTCAGCGCGACAACTGCTGCACACGAGCTTGAGGACGTACTTTCACCACTCCGGGATACCTTCGCGGCGGTGTTCTTTTTCTGGATCGGACTCCGCACCGATCCGACGGTGTTACCTGCGGTCCTTGATCTCATCGTCATCGCCGTTGTGGTCACCCTGCCGGCGAAGATCCTCAGTGGATTCTTCGGTGGCCGTCAATATGGTCTCACCGACCGTCGATCGCTCCGCGTCGGCCTCGCAATGGTCACCCGCGGCGAGTTCTCATTGATCATTGCGGCAACCGCACTAGCCGGGGCTGGCGGTGCGATTGACACTCCGACTGCCGAGACGCTGTACGCCTTTACCGTTGGATACGTTCTCGTGATGAGTATCCTTGGGACAACGCTGATGCAGGCGTCACCGGTTCTTGAGCGCTCGGTGCTCGGTCACCGGTGATTCCGACAGTACGCTTATTTTCTACCCAGAGCAATCCGCTGGCATGACCGTTTACGAAAGTGATATCCCAGGAGTCGGTCGCCGTTTCGAGCTAGCGCTCACCGATCGTAAACGGGTGGTCGTTGTCTACCACCACGACGGTCGGTGTGAGCTCTTCCGACGTGACAGCCCCGACGATGATGGCAAACGCATTCTTGATCTCACGAGCGACCAGGCGAGTCGACTCGGGACGATCCTTGAGGGCGCTTACTTCGAGACGGTTGACGTTGATGAATTGAGCGTCCCGCTTGGCGACGCGATTATTGAGTGGATTGAGGTGCCGGCTGGGTCATCGCTTGTTGGGGCGTCGCTGGCGGACGCCGATGTCCGTGCACAGACCGGCGTGTCGATCGTCGCGATCCAACGTGATGTGGAGACGATTCCTAGCCCAGGGCCGGAGGTCACGCTGCGCGCCGATGACATCCTGGTGGGTATCGGCAC
>JBKHFN010000061.1:0-7351 GCA_046540195.1 Salinarchaeum sp. | reverse complement strand
CATCAACCTCCTGGTTGCCCTCTTCAATCGTAAAGCGCTCACGCCAGACATCCTCGACATTGCGCTTGAGGCCGGCACCGTGCGGACCGAAGGTATAGAACCCGGCGACCCCGCCGTAGGCGCCGCTCGACTGGAAAAAGAAGCCGCGCCGCTTGGCGAGCTCGGTGACTTTCTCGGCGGTCGTGTCAGTCATATCCTAAAGGGCACGGAGGAGATCAATGTCCCTGACGATCCCGACCAGTCGGTCACCGCTGACCTGTGGGAGTTGTTCAAGATCGTTGGTGATCATTGCTTGGGCGGCATCGCGGAGCGAGCGCTGGCCGGCGATCGTCAATACGTCGGGCGTCATGTGTTCGGACACGGGGTCAGGCGGGAACTCGACGTTGCGCGTCGGGAGGAACCGACCGCCAACATCCTTAATCCCTTCCCACATCCAGCCGTCGTCCTCGTCAGCGATGCTCGCTCCGGTCGACTCCTCACCGTCAACGATCTCAGCGACCCGCAGGATGTCGACCTCGGTGATCATCCCGGTCATCTCGCCCTCGTCGTCAAGCACAATTGCGTAGGGCTCGTCCGCCAGCGAGAGTTGCTGGCTGACAACCGCCATCGGTGTCTGCTCGTAGGTGGTCGTGACCGCACGCGTGGTAACCTCATTGACCGGCGTCTCGCTATCGATCGACCCCTCGGCAATCGCTCGAATGATGTCGGTTACGGTCACAATCCCCTCAAGTTGGTTATTGACGACGGGGAGACGACGAGCGTGCTGTTCGACCATGACGTGGGCAGCCTCAACCAGATCGGTATCGCTGGTGACCGTCGGCACCTCTTCCATTAACAGGGCGAGTTGGTCCTCGTCGGGGTTCTCGATGAGACTCTCTCGTGAGACGAGCCCGCGGTAGGCCTCGCCCTCGTCGGTGGACTTGACGACCGGGACCGATGAGAAGGCGCCGTCCTGAAGATACCTGAGGGCGTCATCACGTGACCCCGGTAACTCGACGGTAACCACCTCGGCGCGCGGGGTCATCGCTTCGCTGACGTTCATGGCTCGCTATTAGAAGGAATTTCGTATAAACCCTCGTGCTTCGCTATGGGGGTCCGTCGGCCGGAGCGACTATACGCCTCCCCCGCTGATACCACTGAGATGGCCCTCGAAACGCTGGCCCCGGCTGCAGACGCAACACCAGCACCGGCCGTCGTCGACCAGTTCAAACGCCTTGCCGACGAGGTGACGATTACCGTCTGGGGTGCTGACTGGTGTGGAGACTGTCAGCGCGTGCTCCCGGCGTTTGCCACGGTTCTCGAGGCGGCTAACGTGCCAACAGAGCGGGTGACAGCAATCGCCGTCGACCGCGAAAAGCGCGGGGCAGGGGTCGACACCTACGACATTGAATACATTCCAACGATCGTTATCGAGCGTGACGGGACCGAAATCGCCCGATTCGTTGAATCGGCTGATCAACCCGTCGGTGAGGTACTCGCCGAACAACTCGACACCGCCATCGACTCAACCTGACCGGTGGGCTTTTGCCACCACCGACCGGTCACTTCGCCATGACCGAGGATCAAGACGACGAAGGACTCACCTACGCCGAGGCAGGGGTCGATATCGAGGAGAGCGAGGCGGCGACCGCCGCGTTGCTGGGCTCGCTCGGAAACGTCGTCGAGACGGAGTATGCGGGCCTACTTGAGGTCGACGGCCGGTATCTGGCGCTGGCGACCGACGGCGTCGGGACCAAGTTGTTAGTCGCAGAGGCGATCGACACCTACGATACCATCGGAATCGACTGCATCGCGATGAATGTCAACGACCTGGTCGCTGCCGGCGTTGATCCGGTGGCCTTCGTAGACTACCTCGCTGTCGACACACCTGAGAGCGCGATGACCGAGGCGGTCGGCGAGGGCCTTGCAGTGGGGGCCGAGCGCGCCGGAGTAGCACTACTTGGCGGCGAAACAGCGGTGTTACCGGAAGTAATCACTGGGTTTGATCTTGCTGGCGCCTGTGTCGGACTGGCCGACCAAGACGCGATCCTTCCCGGAACGGCAGCCGATGGAGACGCACTCGTCGGCGTTCCCTCGAACGGGATTCACTCGAACGGGTTGACACTCGCGCGAAAGGCGATTACCGAGGCGGCCGGATACGACTATACCGACCCCTTCCCGCCAGCCCCAGAGCGGACAATCGGCGAGGTACTACTGCAACCGACGGTGATCTACACCGATTTACTCGGTCCGATGCGCGAGCACGGAGCGCGAGCGGCGGCCCACGTCACCGGCGGGGGCTGGCAGAATCTCACTCGGATGGGGGAGTACCGGTACGTAATCGACGATCCCGCACCCGCACAGCCGGTCTTCGAGTTCATACAGGAGTGTGGTGATATCACCGACGAGGAGATGCATCGGACGTTCAATATGGGTACGGGCTTTGTGATCGCCGTGGCGCCGTCGAACGCCGACGCATTAGCGGCAGCAGTCGACGGATCAGTCATTGGTCACGTCGAGCCCGGATCGGGCGTTTCCGTCCGTGGAGTTGAGCTCTGATCGGAGCGTAGTTTTTGTACCCGCAGTCCTGAGTAACAAGTATGTCAACCGTAGCAATTGTCGGCGGTGGCCCCGCTGGCCTCAGTGCAGGGGTCTTTACGAGCAAGAACGGGCTTGAGACCGCGCTCTTTGACACCGGCGAGACGTGGATGTCGAAGGCGCACTTGTTCAACTATCTCGGCATCGGGTCAATCGGCGGTGACGAGTTCATGGGAGTCGCACGACAGCAGGCCTCGGACTTCGGAGTGGCGATCCACGAGGACACGGCCGTCTCTAGCGTGACAACGACCGAGGACGGATTTACGCTTGCAACCGACGACGGCGAGCACGAGGCCGAGTACGTCATCCTCGCGACCGGCGCGGATCGGAGTCTCGCCGAGGAGCTCGGCTGTGCGATGGTCGATGGGGTCGTTGATGTCGACGTGAGCATGGAGACGAGCGTTGAAGACGCATACGCGACAGGGGCGATGGTGCGCGCCGAAGAGTGGCAGGCCGTCATCTCCGCTGGCGACGGCGCTGCAGCGGCACTAAACGTCCTCAGCAAGGAGCGCGGCGAGCACTTCCATGACTTCGACGTTCCCGCAGATGCCGAGGCGATCTTTGGCGAAATGGACTAGGAAAGTCGGGCTGCGACATCGGCATCAGTGATGAGTCCAACGGTACGACCGTCATCAGTAACCATCACAGCGGTGGCATGCTCAAGATAGCTCTGGACCACATCAAGCGTCGCCTCCGGCGAGACTGTTGGGAAGCTCTCGGCCATGTGATCGGCGATAGGATCGTCACGCGCCGACTCCGGGAGCTCCGAGAGGTCGCTGGTACTGATTGACCCAACCGGGACCCCATCTTGGACCACCGGGAGTTGTGAGTATGCTTTCTCGCTCATTGCGGTCGCCGCGTCCCTGACAGTATCGGTCGTTGTGACCGAGACAATGTCCTCATTCATCAGATCTGCCGCGCGGACAACTTCGCCTTGTGCCTGTTTGAGGGCATTGACGATCCGTCGGAGGGTCGAAAGCCGGGGATCGACATCTCCCCCCTCAATCCGGGCGATCAGCGGTTGAGAGACGTCCGCCGCGGCCGCCAGCTCGGCCTGCGTGAGTCCCAACTCTTCACGTCGCTCCTTGAGGTCGGCCGATGTCGGCAAGTCCATACGCAAGATTACCTGGGGTTATAGAATAAGTGTTGTGACGGCCGACACACCGGAGCGTCAGACGTCCTCTTCGTCTTCCTCAAGTTCGGCCGTCTCAACGACAGAGAGTGGCACGTCTCGCAATGCGCCGCCGACCTCACTCTTTGCGATCCGCTCGGCGTGCTCGGCCGTGTCCGCGTTGAAGACCGTCATCTCAAGCATGAGTCCAACAAGTGCGGTATCCGCCGCGATGAACGCCGAGTCGAAGGGTTCGCCACAGGCCGGGCAACCCGTTGCACCGACATCGACCTCAACGTAGTCCATGTCGGCATCGTTGAGTCGCTTGCCGGCCTCGCTCACCGCTACGCCAATTGCATCGTCAACCGACGCGACATCGCGGACCAGCCATGCCGCCTCCATCACGACGAGATAATTGCTCATGGGCTATCTCGGCACCCCGACCTTTCGTTCTTTGCGATTTGCCGGTGCGTACGTTATCAGAATAATATGGGGGGCCTACCTCGGGCCATCGAGTGAGCGACCCGGCGGATACCCGGATTCGGCGATCGGACACCGCGTCTGGAGCGTACCTCCGGGTATCCACACAATCGCCATACTGCGTCGGGGTTTACGACCTCAATATTTAAGTAAGTCCAATAGTGCAACAGAGATACTCGTGATGTTCGACCGCCTGTATCGCATGGCCATTCTTGGGCTGTTGCAACTCAGCATCGTCCTCGGAATCGTCCTTCTTCCGGTCGCCTACCTGTCGCGCGGCGTTGGGGTCCGGTTGCCGATCGGACGACTGGTGGCGACGCTGACAGAGGCCTATGAGCGCGCCACCTGAGTGCTGTGCTAGAAGGTCGAGAGTTCGCCGGCGAGAATCCGGTCGGTGATGGTCGTGACATCGGCGAGTTCTCGATCAACGATATCGACAATCTCCGGTTCAATGGCAGACAGCGACACGTCGTCATCCGTTACGACCTGGACGTCGGCGACATGTGGGTCATCAATCGGGCGACCGATCTGTGAGAGTAGTCGCACTCGGAGGTCACGGATACCATCGACCTCGGCAACAACCGTCTCGGCAATTTCCGTCGACAGCACATTGTAGAGTTTACCGATGTGGTTAACGGGATTCTTTCCGGAGGAGGCCTCCATCGACATCGACCGGTTGGGCGTGATCAATCCGTTGACCCGGTTGCCACGACCGACCGATCCGTCGTCACCGTGTTCGGCTGACGTGCCAGTGACAGTCAAGTAGACCGATCCCTCCTCGTAGTCATCAGCCGTGTTGACGTGGACAGTCACATCGCGATCGGTGTGCTCGGCCGCCACGTCGGCGACAAACTCGCGGACGCCCGCAACCGCATCTTTGTAGGCCTCAAGATCCGGAATGTACTTGTCGATCATCGCCGCTGCGACGGTAACATCGATCTGGTCGCCCTCGCGTTTGCCCATGAGCTTCACATCGGGGCCAACGGCCGGGTTATCGACGGCATACTCTGTCCGGAGCCGGCGTTCAGCCTCGTAGACGATCCGCTCGGTTTCTGTCAGTGGGGCGTGGCCAACGCCGAAGCTGGTATCGTTTGCTCGTGGTACCGTCGAGTCTTCGCCGAAGACCTGCTGAAGATCCCCACTTCCCTCGCCGAACCGGACGTCAACGACAATGTCTGTGTCAAAATCAAGTTCAGGAATGGTTTCGATGAGGTACTCACGGGCGGCCTCAAGGGCAATCGACTGGGCCGGGATCTCAACGCCCTGATACGAGGTCGTTGCGCGTCCAACCAATAGCAGATACATCGGAGAATGGACTTCACCGCCGCCGTAGGCAGGAACGGACTCGCCGGCTACCAGCTGGGCCTCGTCGGTATTGAAATGCAACACCTGGCCAACGCGGTCGCGATAGGCCTGAGAGAGTCGACGAGCGACCGCCTCGGCGACGCCATCACAGATTGAGTCCGGATGCCCGATCCCCTTCCGCTCGACGATCTCGATCCGCTGGTCCTCAACCGCGGATCGACCGATCGGCTCGACGCGGATGTTCCGTTCGGTCATTGCTGTCGGCTACTCACGCGCTGGTTCTATAACTTGCGAAAACCTCGGACACGAAAAGTATTCGCTATAGTTATACTGGCACCGCCGAAGGACTATTAGCGACGACGCGGTACGGCTATGCTATGGAGGGTCGTCTCTCGACGGGGATCGACCTGCTTGATCGACAGCTCGGTGGCGGACTCCCGGCAGGAAGCATCGTCGCCTACTGTGCGCCTCCGGGGAGTCAGTCGGAGCTGTTGCTGTACGAACTGGTCGCCGCACGTCAAAGTACCTACCTGACGACCCAGCGGGCGAGCGAGGCGGTGCGGGATTCTCTCGTCGACGCAGGGATTGAGGAGGAACAAGCCACCGTGCGCGATGTAGGGACCCGCGAGCCGCTTGATGAAATGAACCGACTGGTGCGGACCATTCCCGATGAGACGAATCTGATCATCGATCCGATTGACGTACTCGAACGCCGCGAACCGGCCCGGTATATCGGGTTTCTGAATGACCTGCAGACCCACATGGTCAACACCGAATCGATCGCAGTGCTGCACTGTCTGGCGGGGGAAGCGGTTCGACCGAATCGGGATACGACGCGGTACGTCGCTGATATCGTCTTCGATCTCGATACAACGATCAACGGCGGAGACATTGAGAACCGACTCTCGGTACCGAAGTTCCGGGGTGGGAGCGCCCCAGCGGAGACGATCAAGCACAATCTCTCCGATACCGTGACCGTCGACACCAGTCGAGATATCGCCTGATTGGCCGCCAGCGCAATCGGTAAGGCAAACATACACAACAACAGTCCTTTGCGTCAATAGGGCGAAGATCAGTGGTATGGCCACGCAGGATGCCGATGAATCCCCTACGTCGTCAGCTACTGACAAAGCGGCGACCAGGGGCATTCCGGGGGACAAGGAGGGGGACCCCGACGCGGTCCGTACACAACTCGTTACGGCCACACGGCGGGGGGATCGACTGGCCGACCGAGCAGAAGCGCTGACAGTCTCTGTTGCTGAGGATATTGACGAAGACGAGTTCTTCAGCACGCCGGACGGCACTCGGACGGTCGTCGACCGATACGATCTCGAACGGGCGGTCTCGGCCGAACAGAAGCGTCACTTCGAGGAGGTCGAACGCTACTGGGTCAACAAACCCTACGCGTTCGTCGTCATCTTTCACTCGCGTCGGGAGAACGAATACAAGTATTATCTCATCGAGCCACACAACACCAAGCGCGAAGTTGAACTCCGTGAGTTTCTCACCGAAAAGCTCCGGCGGGCGATCAAGTACACCGACGAGGCAATCGCGACCGATGAAACCGATCGAGAAGCGGTTATCGAACAGGAGACCTACCGACTACTCGATCGGTATGACCTCTATACTGGCCCGACAGTCAGAAGCGGAGACAGCCGCGCCGAAGACGACCAGTCGGACGGACTCCTTGGCCGACTCGCAGGACGACTGCCGTTTGTGAACAAGACAGACGACGAGGCTGTCAGCGGTGCCGAGGCCAGACCCGACGACGCCGTTGACGCGGATCCGAGTACACTGACGCCGGGACAGGTCCAGAAACTCCTATACTACCTCAAGCGGGACTTTCTGGGATAGGAGCGTATTGACGGGATCAAACAC
>JBKHFN010000060.1:0-7351 GCA_046540195.1 Salinarchaeum sp. | reverse complement strand
CTCTAACGGGCTTGCAAGCATGGGAATTGCCGTACCCGGCGGGATTGCCGCCGATCTCGCGGTTGACGCGAACGTTGTTGCGGCTACCGGTGACGGAGGCTTCCTGATGAACGCCGCGGAGATCGAGACGGCCACCCGGCTGGACCTTGGGTACACCATTCTCCTGTTCAACGACAACGACTATGGGCTCATCTCTGAGAAACAGCGCCGGCACACCGGCGAATCCTTCGGAACCCTCCTCAGTAATCCCGACTTTATGACCCTTGCCGAGAGCTTCGGGATCGATCACTATCGACCGGAGACTTGGCCGGAGCTCAAATCCGTGTTGGCCGAGGTCGTGCCCTCTGACCGGATGGCACTTGTCGAGGTCGTCCTCCCGTAGTCCCGACGTTGTCGCGCCTGATGGATCCGTTGTCTATCGAACCAGTGTCACCGAATCGGAACGCTATTTTGCGGGTTCCCCGTCTCTCGGGGTATGACAGACACGATCGCCGTGATTCCCGGCGACGGTATCGGACAGGAGGTCATCCCGGCGACTGTCCGGGCGCTTGACGCTCTTGATGTCGATCTTGCATTTGAGGAGGCCCGCGCTGGCGATCATGTCGCTGCCGAGGGTGATTCGCCGCTGCCGACGGCGACGCGCGAGACCGCCGCGGCCGCCGACGCGACGCTGTTTGGTGCCGCCGGCGAGACGGCGGCGGATGTCATTCTTCCGCTTCGTGAGGTGGTCGGCTCCTACGCCAACATCCGGCCGGTCCGGGCCTATCCGGGAACCGACGCGTTACAGCCCGAGACCGACCTTGTGTTCGTTCGTGAGAACACCGAGGGCGTTTACTCGGGCATTGAATCCGAGATCGCTGACGGCGTGACGACGCTGACCCGGGTTATTACCGACGCCGCCTCCGAAAAGATCGCCGCTTTTGGGGCTGAATACGCCGCTGAGCGGGGTTATGACCTAACGGTCGCCCACAAGGCGAATGTTATGCAGACGACCGACGGCCGATTCCTTGAGGTCGCCGAGCGTGTCTTCGAGCAGCGCGGCGTTGCGTACGACACGGCGCTCATGGACGCGCTCGCGATGCACCTGGTGATGCATCCCGAGAAGTATGGCGTGATCGTCTGTCCGAATCTTGCGGGTGACGTGCTCTCGGATCTGGCTGCCGGCCTCGTTGGCGGCCTTGGACTCCTCCCAAGCGCAAATCTCGGGGACGAGAACGCGTTGTTCGAGCCGGTGCACGGATCGGCCCCGGACATTGCCGGAGAGGGGATCGCCAACCCTGCGGCGACGATGTTCTCGGCGGCGCTTATGCTTGAACATCTCGGGCACAACGCTGCGGCTGATCGACTTCGGACGGCGGTCGAGACAACACTTGAGCGCGGACCGCACACCCCTGACCTCGGTGGCGATGCAACCACGACGGCAGTTACCGATGCCGTTATCGACCGACTCTGATCACTCCGTGGTAGCGAGCGAGCACGCGCGTTCCCACTTGCCCTCGCGTTCGAGGTGTTCTTGGAAGGCCTCGGCGTAGGCATCGGCGAGTCCTTCTGCGGCCGCTAAGCGATCGTCGTTATCCTCTGTGTCACCCAGCCCGAGGCGGTCGGTGAGCGTATCGAGGATTCCGCCAGTGGTGTCCTCGGCCGCACCTCCCCCCGGGCCGATCGCTCCGCGTTGCTGTTCGATCTCGTCGAGGGCCGGCAGAATCTCCTCGATGTCCTCGGTGTTCGCTACCAGTTCGGCCGTCGCGGGCGTCTCTGCTCCGTCGATCTCGAAGTCAACGGCCGTCATGATCGTTCCCCACTCTTGATGGGTAAACGCCGAGGCAGCAACCTGATCGTTGAACGCTTGATCGACGGTCATCCGATCGCCGACGAACTCTGCCGTCCAGTCGCTCATATCCGGTCTTACGCTGAGATGGCTATCAGCGTTGTGTCTCCTCAGTCTCGTGGTGGAACCGTCACCGACTCATCGCCTGCAAGCACGTGTACGGTGGCGTCACTGCCGGTTGCGGCGACCTCATTGACAAACCGGTCGGTGTTGACCTCAATCGCTGGAAACGTGTCGTAGTGCATCGGGAAGGCGTGCTCTACGTCAAGCCAGTCGATGGCGATGGCCGCCTGCTCGGGTCCCATCGTGTAGTGGTCGCCGATCGGGACGGCA
Source organism: Salinarchaeum sp. (assembly GCA_046540195.1). Lineage (GTDB taxonomy): Archaea > Halobacteriota > Halobacteria > Halobacteriales > Salinarchaeaceae > CAZFMU01. Next base: position 5,190 of record JBKHFN010000060.1, on the reverse strand, counting down.
GCAGCGTCGGGCTCGAGATACGACCCGATGACATCGCGCATTTCGGTCATCAATCCGGTATCGCCAGCGTGATAGAAACTGGTGGTCTCCTCGTCAGCGAGCTGAGTCGGCATGCTATCGCTCACGAGATAGCCTGCGGGCATACCGGCGCTGTAGTCGTATCCGGTATCGATGCCATTACTGTGGTCGGCCCGATGCATCGTCACGAACGTGTCACCACACTCGAGTGTCCCGCCGAGATTCATCCCGATGGTGTCTGTGACGCCGTGCTCGTCCGCCATGTACTCGACCAGCTCGGGCGTCCCGACGACTGTCGCGGTGTCAAACTGGTCGGCGTGGGCGATGTGATCTGCGTGGCCGTGGGTCAACAGCACGTACTCCGGCGTGTCGACCGTCTCAGGGGTGGCGTTGGTGTGTGGGTTGTCGAAAAACGGGTCGATCAGCAGGGTCGTGTCTTCGACAACAACCTGCCAGGTCGAGTGGCCGTACCAGGTGAGTTCCATACCTGTCATTCGGGCGAGGGGTACTTAACCTCAGCGGGCGTGTCGGGCCCCGGCGCCACTGCCCGTGAGCGACGTTTCGACAACAGTTTTAGTCCAGCCCCCGTCGTACAGCGTAAATGGGATCGTGTATCATTTGCGGCACCTCGACTGACGGTGCCGTTTGTTCTCTTCACGAAGAAGATGTTGCCTTTGTGTTCGAGGGTGACTCCCCTGAACAGCTGACTCCCGGTCGGTACTACCGTGGTACGGTCGACGGCTACGCTGACTTCGGTGTCTTCGTCGATATCGGCGATAGCGTGACCGGCCTGCTTCACCGCAACGAACTTGACCGCCGTCTTGAGAGTCTCGACTGGGAGCCCGGCGATACGGTGTTCGTTCGCGTCGAGAACGTCCGAGAGAACGGCAACGTCGACCTCAGCTGGTCGACCCGCCAGTCCCTATCCGCCTTCCGAGGCACGCTCATTGACGCGCCCAACGGCGAGCGCCGGCGGGCTGAGGATACCGGGGAGTCGACGACGAATGTCCAGGTGTCCGTCCCTGATGAGACAGACACCACGACCACCGAGACTGAGGCGGAGGTCACCGAAACTGAAGCGGAGGACGGTTCTGCGCCCACGCACGACGACACGCCGTCAGCGGATCGCGAACGGGTATCAGTCGAGGCACTCGACGATTACGTTGGGGATATCGTTCGGCTTGAAGGGGAGGTCACCGACATCCGACAGACCAGTGGGCCGACCGTTTTCGAGGTGCGTGACGAGAGCGGCTCTGTTGAATGCGCTGCCTTTGAGGCTGCCGGCGTGCGCGCCTACCCTGAGGTCGAACAGGGCGATTACGTCCGATTGGACGGCGAGGTCGAACGCCGTCGCGGCGACCTCCAGGTCGAAACGGAGACCCTCCTCGTGCTGGCTGGCGACGAGCGAGCGGCCGTCGTTGAACGCATCGACACCGCTCTCGAACAGCGTGCTCGACCTTCGGAGGTGGCGTACCTCTCCGACGCTGACCCCCTCACACCACTTGCGGACGCGATCCTTGACGCGGCGACTGCCATCCGCCGGGCTGTCTCTGAGGGCCGTCCCATCGTTGTCCGTCACACGGCGACCGTCGACGGCTATGCTGCCGGCGCCGCCTTAGAGCGAGCGGTTCTTCCTCGGATCCGCTCGGAACACGCCCGTAGCGACGCCGAGTACCACTACCTCGACCGACGCCCGCTTGATGATCCGGTCTATGGGATGGATGCCGTTATTGGCGATCTTACCAACGCGCTTGAGATCTGCGAACGCCATGACGAACCGCGGCCGCTGTTCGTCCTTATTGATCTCGGCTCTTCCGGCGAGGCGCTTGATGCGTTCAAACTACTGGAGAGCTATGATATCGACCGCGTCGTTATCGACGATGGCGTCCCCGCCGACGGCCTCGAAAATGCCGCTTCGGCGGTGGTCAATCCGTATCTCAGTTCCGAGCTTGATGCCGAGACGACGACCAGTACGGCTCTGACGGCGACCGTCAGTGCCACCGTCGAGCCATCGGTCGTTGATGACCTCCGACCGCTCCCTGGTATCAGCTACTGGGAGGCTCTGCCGACGGCCTACGAAACGCTCGCCGAGGCCGCCGGATACGGCGACTCCGACCGCCAGCGCATTCGCGAGGCCCTCGCAATTGAGGCGTATTACCAGTCTCACAACGGCAAGCGCGAACTCATCAGCGATCTGTTATTCGGTGATGCTACGGATCTTGTCGAACACGTTGCCGATCAGTACCGCGAGCGGCTGCGGGCCGAGCTTGATCCAGCACGCGAACACCTCAGCCGCAAGGAGGCGGCGGGTGTCACATTTGTCGTGCTCGATACGGACAAGTTCTCCCACCGGTTTGACTTCCCGCCAACGAGTCTCCTGCTCGATGAGCTCCATCGTCGCGAGCGCAAGGAGACCGGTAGTCCACTGGTTACTCTCGGTGTCGGCGTTGACGAGATCCACGTCCGCTCGACTGAGCCAATCGATCTTGATGCGATTGTCGATCGCGCTGCTGATGTCGTTGATGGCGTCCGCGTTGTCGGAGGCGAAGACGGCTACATCGAGTTTCTCTCGGGGATCCGTGATGAGGCACTTGAGGCCGTTGTCGGCGCCGTTGCCGCCCGCGTCGGTGGGACGGCCAAGCAGTAACTCCCGACTCCGTTCTCGTTTTCGTGCGTACTGCCTTGGAGCCCGGGCTCCGTCATACTTATTCGCGTGACTCCCCGATCGATTGGCGATGAGCACCGCCGAAACAGAGGTTCTTGAGCGTGTCTGTCGGACGATCGTTGACCGGATTCTCGCCGAGGACATCGATCGCGAGGATATCGAGTCGCTCAAACGCGAGGTCTGTGCTGCCCACTCAGCACCGGTGGTGCCCCAAAACAGTGACCTGCTTGAGCACGCTCCCGAAGAACACCGTGAGGATCTTGAGGCGGTTCTCCGACGCAAGCCTGTCCGGACGGCCTCGGGTGTCTCGCCGGTTGCGATCATGACCAGTCCCCACCGGTGTCCGCACGGTCGGTGTCTGTACTGTCCCGGCGGCCCAGACTCTGAGTTCGACTCCGCTCAGAGTTACACCGGACACGAACCCGCTGCTGCACGCGGTGAACGCGCCGACTACGATCCCTACGACCAGGTGACTACCCGACTGCGCCAACTCCGTGACATTGGCCATCCGGTTGATAAGGTTGAGCTCATTCTGATGGGTGGAACACTTACTGCTCGGAGCCATGACTATCAAAGCTGGTTCGTCAAGCGGGCACTGCAGGCGATGAATGATTTCGATCCTGACCAGCCTGATGCCCGACCGGCGTCCCGTCCCGGCGAGCGTTCTTTCGAATATCTTGAGGACGTGATCGAAACCAACGAGACGGCGGCGGTTCGCAACATCGGAACAACCTTCGAGACCAAGCCTGACTGGTGTACCACCGAGGCGGTTGACCGGATGTTGTCACTCGGCGGCACGAAGGTTGAAGTCGGCGTTCAGACCACCTTCGATCGAATCAACCGCGAGATGGGCCGGGGGCACGGCACTCAGGAGGCAATCGACGCCAACCGTCGGCTCCGAGACGCTGGCTTCAAGGTCGGGTTTCACATGATGCCAGGCCAGCCAGGCTCTTCGAAGGCCATGGCCCGTGCGGACTTTGAGCGGCTCTTCTCCCGGCCGGAGTGGCACCCCGACTACCTCAAAATCTATCCGACGCTCGTCGTTGGCGGCACGGTTGTTTACGACATGACCCACCGAGGAGAGTTCGAGCCACTCTCGAGTTCGGAGGCGGCCAAGCTGGTCGCTGACATCAAGGCCGATATTCCGCCGTACACCCGCCTTCAGCGCGTCCAGCGTGACATCCCCGCCGATTTCATTGAGGCAGGCGTCCAGAAGTCGAACCTCCGCCAACTCGCCCGCCAGCGGCTGGATGATCGCGATGAGCGCTGTGACTGTATCCGATGTCGCGAGATTGGATTCAGTGACGCCACGCCCGATCCGGCCGAGGTTGAGCGGCGTACGCACACGTATACGGCCTGTGGTGGAACCGAACACTTCCTCAGCGTCGAGGTCCCACGTGACGACGGTGACCTTCTCATCGGGTTTTGCCGGCTGCGATTCCCGGCCGATCCGCACCGTGATGAGCTCCAGCAGGCAGCAATTATCCGCGAGTTACACGTGTATGGCTCGCAGGCGACACTTGGGGCTGAGGGCGACTGGCAACACCAGGGATACGGACGCGACCTCGTGCGGTGGGCCGAAGACATTGCCCGCGACGCGGGATACGACCGACTCGCCGTTATCAGCGGGATTGGCGCCCGCGAGTACTACCGCGAGCACCTCGGGTACGCCCAGGACGGTCCGTACGTTGTCACTGATTTGTGAGCGCGAAGCGCCTTTATATTAACGTCCGATAGCGCGTTGCATGCCAACCGTCTGGTTCGATGGAACCGAGATCGAGTGTGAAGAGGGGGCCGTCCTCCGTGAGGTTCTCCGTGAAGCTGGGGCGAGCCCGCACAACGGCCTCTCGAAGTATCTGAACTGTCGGGGCCACGGCGCCTGTGGCACCTGTGCCGTTGAGGTGGCCGGCAATGTGAGCGAGCCGACATCCGCAGAGCGCACCCGACTGTCGAAACCGCCGCTGGGTGATACCGAGAACCTCCGGCTGGCCTGTCAGACCCGTGTCCAAGGCGATGTCACTGTGTTCAAGCACGACGGCTTCTGGGGGCAACACGAGGACGAGTAGCTCACGCTTGTGCTGTCACAATCGATTCAGCCCACTGGAGCAGCGCCTCGTCGGCCCCTTGTCTGGCGACACACTGCAGTCCGACCGGCCGGCCGTCGGCGTGACCGGCTGGAATTGTCACCGCTGGCATCCCGAGGGCAGTCCATGGTCGGTTCATCACCGAGTCGCCCGTCGAGGTGCGCGTGGCCGGTGGCGGCCCTGGGGCCGCAGGTGTCACCCACATGTCAATGCCCACCTCGTCCATCCGCTCGTGCATGCGTTTTGTCTGTGCCTCAATTGTCGCCCGGGCTTTCCGGAGCGTGTCGTCGGTGGCGGTGTGCCCTGCCCGCAGCGTCTGTGCGGTTCGTGTCCGGTAGAAAGACTCGTACTTGGGGAACCACTCGGCATGCACCCGGGCGAACTCGCCGGTCGAGACCCGGCGATGGGCGGTGTCGAGGGCGC
>JBKHFN010000059.1:0-7450 GCA_046540195.1 Salinarchaeum sp. | reverse complement strand
TAGCGTCGGCTCGTGGAGCCGCCCCTTATTCGGTACGGCGATCCGCATACGTTGATTTGCCTACCGGGGGTCAACTGTCTTTCCGTTCGCAGATGCAGATCCGGGCAAAGAGTCAGGCATCAAGCGCCTGACGAAGCGCATCAGGTGCGGACGCAAGAGCCTCATCCAGGGCATCGGTGTCGGGACCGCCGCCCTGGGCGAAGTTCGGCGGGCCACCGCCGCCGCCACCGACCATCCGAGCGAGTCGCTCAACGACCGCGCCAGCGTCAACACCCGCACCTTCCGGCGTTGCGACTACAAACTGGGCACCGTCGACACCACTCCCGAGAACGGCCACCTGACCTTCCTCGACGATCGCGTTGGCTGTGGCCCGGAGTTCATCAACATCGGCGTCAATCCGGCGGACAACAGCGGTCGTCTCACCGAGGTCAACCCGTTCGCCAGCCTCGTCGCCGCCGGCACGGGCTGCCGCCAGCTCTTCTTGGAGCTCTTCGATACGCTTGCCGCGGTCCTTCCACTCCTCGAAGAACCGCGCTGCTGTGTCAGGGACGGCCTCCGGGGCGACATCGAAGACATCAGCCGCCGCATAAAGTGCATCCTCGGCAGCCTGGGTGGCCTCGATGGCCGCTGGGCCGACCGAGAACGTCAGTCGCTCGACACCATCCTGAATGCGCTCGGTCGAGCGGATCTTGATCGCCCCGATCTCGCCGGTGTGGGCGACATGCGTGCCACCGCAGGCTTGCACGTCGTCCTCAACAGTAACGACCCGGATCTGCTCGCCGGCCGGAATTCCACCCTGATAGAGCCCGAAACCATACCGCTCTTCGGCCTCGTTACGGTCCAGCCACGTCGCATCGGTCGCGATATTCTCGCGGACGAGTTCGTTGGCACGCCGTTCGATCTCCTTGATGTGCTCGCTGTCAATCCGGCGATAATGTGTGATGTCGATCCGTGATCGATCGGTCCCTTTCTGTGCGCCCGCCTGCCGAACGTGATCGCCGAGGACCTGTCGGGCACTGTGGATGACGATGTGGGTCGCTGTATGGTTCCGCATGAGCTGGCGCCGACGGTCGACATCAATGCTGCCGGTGACCATGTCGCCCTCCTGTGGCGCCGTCTCAACGCGATGACAGACAACATCGTCGATGAGTTGCACGTCGTGGACGGTCATTGTTCGATCCTCTGTCGAGAGCGTCCCATGATCGGCCGGTTGTCCGCCGCCTTCCGGGTAGAACATGGTCTGATCAAGGACTACATCGTAGGTGTCCTCATCACGCTCAATGACATCAAGTACCACCGCCTCAAACTCCGTGCCGTAAGGGTCCTCGTAGTACAGCCGATCGGTCGGAGGAAGGTCGGCAACGCGTTCGGTGAGTGTCGACTCCGAGGACGCTGCGGTTGTCTCATCGGCTTCCTCGGGCTGGTCATGTCGGGCAGCAACGAGCCCATAGAAGTCATCGGGAACCGCGACCGGGACATCGTACTCCGCGGCGATTGCCTCGACGGTATCCGGCTGAATCCCGTGTGAATCATACAGTTCAATCAGTTCAGTAGTGGGAATCGGTTCCCCCCGGTCGGCGTACTCCCGTGCGAGATCCTCGACACGGCGCCGACCACGCGTGAGCGTTTCACGATACTTTTCGAGTTCCGTTCGGACACTGTCACGGATGGTATCGCGGTTGTCATAGCCGAGCCGATCCGCTTGCATGTCTACGAGTTCGTCAAGCGGCGCATCGATACCAACATCATCAACGAGGCGTTTGGTTCGCCGAAGCACCATCCGCGCTAGGTACCCGGTGCCGACATTCGAGGGGACAATGCCGTCACCGAGCATGTACGCCAGCGTCCGGCAGTGATCAGCAATGGCATAGATGGTCTCAAGTGGCTCAAGCAGCGATCGCATCCGCTCGACATCCACCCCGATGGCGTCGGCGATGTCACCACGGGCGGCCTCAACGTCCTCAACGTCGTCGATGTCGAGATTGCCGGCGCGACGAGCAGCCGCCTGGACGATTGCCTCCTCTTCGTCGGTATATTCGAGACCGGCGTTGTCCTTGAGGAACGCAATCGTCTCGGGGTAGATCGCCTCGTATACCGTCGGCGTCCCCTGGGACATCCATGTCCAACGCTCAAGACCATATCCAGTGTCCACCACGTAGGTATCCATGTAGGAGTAGCGATTGCCGTCCTTGAGCTCAAACTCCCCCTCAGGGTCCTGCTCCATGGACATGAACACGAGCGTCGCTAGCTCAAGGCCGCGGTAGATCACCTCAATCGCCGGGCCAGCGTTGCCGCCGCCGACCCACGGATCTTCGATGTAGACAACCTCCTCAAGATCCGCCCCCATCTCCGCCAGCAGTTCATCACAGAGTTCAACGGTTCGGTCCTTCCAGTAGACCTCGCCTTCGTAGGCGTAGGCGTCACCCGCCTCCTCGCGGGCGTTAAAGGCGTGATGGGCCATCATCTCGAAGGCCATCGTGTGCCGTCCGGTCTTACCAACGTTGTCGATGTCCTGCATCCGGATGCAAGGCTGGGAGATAGTCAGTGGATTGGCCGGCGGAGGCGTTTCGCCACTGGTGACCAGCGGCTGGAAGTCATAGATCGACGCCTGAGTCAATAGCACGTCGTCGCGCCAGCGGTTGGCGGCAACCGGGTACGGCTCAATCCGCTCGTGGCCGCGTTCCTCGAAAAAGGAGAGAAACGCCTCGCGCATCTCTGAGAGGCTATAGGCCTCCTCAAAGCCCGCATTGTCGATAAACTGGTAGGACTCACAGGGCGGTTCACCACACAGTTCGCGGTCGGCATCACGCGTCCAGAAGTGATCGCCGCACTTCGGACACTGCTTGCGATAAAAGCCGTGTTCCTCGAAGTAATCGAGACGATATTCCTCCTCGAGAGAACTCATTAAGGATAGGTGGCCGCGGAATCGATAAAACAGTTCCGGGACCGCTGCTCGGTCGGGTTATGACCGGTCGTAGGTGCTCGTATACCGCGCGAGGGCCATTGCCGCGGCAGGGAGGAACAGGAACGCCGTCAACAATGCAAAGCCCATCGCGAGCGCAACGGCAACACCGAAGTTCGCGAGCACGGGGAACTTTGAGATGGCGAGCACGCCGAACCCGAAGAGGGTCGTCATCCCCGAGCCGACGACCGGTCGGGACTTCATGACCATCGCCGTCTTGATCGCCTCAGCTGGGGTTGAGCCGCGGGCGTATAGTTCCTCTTTGTACCGCTCGTGGACGTGAATGCCGTAGGTAATTCCTGCCCCGAGAGCAATCGACCCCGTGGCGACAGTCAAGGGGTTCCACGGGATATTGAAGAGGTACATCGTCCCGGAGATCAGCATCACCGCGCTGACAGCAACGGTAACAATCAACAACACTGATTCCCGGATCGACCGGAGGGCGATCGCCAGGAACAACAGCGCCATGCTGAAGCTAAGGATTGTCATCGGATCCCGGCCGGAGGTAACATTCTCGATGACGTTCCGGTTGATAACGGGCTTGCCAGTGATTGAGGTGCGCTCAGTCGAGAACTGGAAGTTGGCCTCCGCAGCCACGTCGTTGATGAGATACCGGACCTCCTGGCCCTCAATGTCCTCGACATACAACTGGATCATGAGCTTGTTCGGTGTCGCAAACCGATCACTCATCGGCATGACACCGGTCTCCGAGGATTCAATGGTCTCAAGCGTTTGTGTGAGCTCTGAGCGGCTCTGTGGGATCTCCCCGGATTGCATCTTGACGGCGGTCGCCGGACTAAAGGCTGCATTGACGTCGTCGTGTTCCTCGATCGCCGTCTCGAAATCCGAGACGCGCTGGAAGGTCTCCGGCGAGTAGGTATCAACCCCTTCAACGACCACGTACATGACATTCGGACTCTCGGCGACATCCTCGAGATCCTCAAGATCCTCGCGTTCCTGGATGTCCGGCCAGTAATCAAGCATCTCCTGGGTTGTCGGGACATCGGTGTAGACGGCCGCGCCACCGCCGATCGCCGCGACCATGAGTAAGAGGACCAGCAGCGGCGCCGAGGTAATCCCGGTTGCAATCGCACCGACGGTTCGCTCGAACAGCGGGTCTTCCTCTTCCGCATCTGGATCGCGCTCGGCAGCCGCCCGCTCAAACTCCTCATTGTCAAAGTGCACGAGCAGGGCAACCAGGAGTGTCAACGAGAGCATCGTCGCCGCAATCACGCCAAAGGCAGCGGTCGCTCCGAGCTGGCGCGTCGGCGGGACATTCGAGACAAGCAACGCACCGAGTCCGATCGAGGTGGTCGCCATCGCCAGCAAGAGGGTATTGCCGGTCGTTCGGGCAGCATCGCCGGCGGCGTCGACCGGTGCTTTGCCGGCGCGTCGCTCTTCAACGTAACGGGTGTGCAACTGGAGACTAAAGTCAATCCCCAGCCCAAGCGCAATCGGGAGCACCCCCAGCATGATAGCGTTGAACTGGAAGCCGACCACTCCCATCATGCCCATCATGTAGATCAACGCGACCATGGCGGTTCCAACCGGCAGGAACACCTTCCAGGTCCGCTCAAGGCGGCCGCGCATCACCACGAAGACGACCGTGAAGATGATCGCGAAGGCGATGGCGAACAGCGTGATCATCTCGGGGAGCATCAGCCCGAAGGCGGCCGTCTCGAAGACCGGTGAGCCAGTGACGGTGAGCTCAACGTTTGGTGGCACCCACGTCGAGTCGGTCTCATCCCGGATTGTCTCGGTGGCGACACCGCCTTCATTGCCCGGTAGAAAGCCGAAGTACTGATCCTCCGAAGCAGGCACGTCGATCTCGCCGTAGGTGGCGATAATCAGTGTGGTCCGCGAGTCAGGCTGGAGGTTTGTGACCAACTGCTCGGCGTCGCTGGCGCCTGCGGCTCCGAGAGACTCGGAGCCCCCAGAGTGTTCGAACCGATCAATTGCCCGCTCGACACCCTGTTGAGTCTCCGGAAGTTCCCCGTCGTTGCCGGCTCTGACCACGTCCGCCAAGCTCATCACCGAGGTGAACTCGTCGGCATCGGAGTACTCCTGGTCAAGCCGGTCGATGGCCTTGATCGTCGACGGATCGTGAAGATGTTCAGTCTCGGCCATCACGAAGACTGCGTTGCCGGCGTCGAACTCCTCGTCAGACTGGATCTCCTGCCAGTCCTGATTGGTCTGGGAGGTATCCTCGATGTACAGCTCCATGCCCAGACTCATCTGGACATTAAGCGCCGCGATCCCACCGGAGATGATAATAAGCGCAATAACTACTGCAAAGACGATCCGGCGGTGTTCGGCGGAGAACCGCCCGACGCGTTCGAGTGTATCGCGAATGGGAATGCGCTGATCAGACATGGATTATTTGAACTGACGATAGTTGCGTAGCTGCTCGGAGGGACTCACACGCCGATCCGTGAGACGTCGAATCACGATCCGCCGTCACGCAGGCGCATTCCGAGGAGACCCACACTACCGAGGGCGGTTAGTCCAACCACCCCGGGCAAAAGCCATCTGAGAATGCCACCGCCGGCACTCTCGGTGACCTCAACAGGGATTTTGTAGGTATCAGTGACGTACGACCGGCCCTCGTCGTCCTCGTACCGAACGTCGATATCGGCAGCATACACCTTCTCGACGGCCTGCTTCGTGGCCGACATCTCGAAGGTCATCGTCGTCGACTCGCCGGCATCGAGTTCACTGATGAAGCCCTCGTCGTCCTCGCTGTCGATCGGGTTGCTCGCTGAGAGCTTGGCCTCAACGTTGCTGACTGGATGCTCAAGATTGTTGGTGACGCGCACCTCAACTAACCGCGAGCTCCCGGACTCAAGCTGGGCATCGACGGCTTCAGCGATGAAGTCGTCCTTGCTGGGGCCAACCTCCAGCCCAAGCGTCGGGTCCGCGTCGGTCTGTCGGATACCGTCGGGATCGGTATACTCGACGTTGGCGTCAACCTGGTAGGTCCGGACGGCGGCGTCGTTCGGAGTGTTCACCCGGTAGCTGACAGAGGCGGTTTCACCGGGTGCCAACCGGTCGAGTCGGGAGGTATCGTTGGCACTCTCACCGAATTCAAGACCAACCCCTTTCGGTATGAGTTCAACGGCGACGTCGCGGGCAACCTCCGAGCCAGTGTTGGTGACTTCTGCCTGGAAGGTGCCGACCTCACCGATGCGGACGGCATCATCGGCGATCGTGTTTAGTGTGAATTGCGCGTCATCGCTAATCTCAGCGGTGACAGTCTCGGTCTCCGTTCTTGTAAGTTCGTTTTCTACTTCACCGCGCGTGAAGTATGACGCGGTATAAGAGTATTCCATCGTCACATCCAGCTCGTAGTCACCGGGATCGGCTCCATCGGGAACGGTGATCTCAATCGGAACGTTCTTCGGTTGGTCTTCACCGACCGTACCGATTGAATGTCTCTGAGTCTCAATTGTGAACGGAGCATCATCAGGCGCCTCAACTTCAACGACAACGTTTCGTGCGTTCGTCACACGATCCCGTGACTGTAAGGTCCCATAGTTTATCTTCGCGTCATTGGCAACCTCGATAGTTAGTGTCTCAGTCGAGCCAGGATCGATTGTTTGATTCTCAACATACGCGTCAAGATCAGGGTCGCCGCTAACGGCAGCTGCGCTAGCGCCACCAACGAGCAGCGCCGATACAAACGCTATAAGAAGCAAAGCGGCGGCCCCGACGCCAACCAGTCGGGACAAGCTGGGTGTCGAGTCACCGATCATGCTTTCACCGAACGGCCAGCATCGGAATGACCATATGCCGGAGCCTCTGGGAAACTCATGAAGCGGTCAGAAAGAGACTGACGGACTGGGCGTAGCATGGTTGTGTATATTTACTACACTACTACACACGTATATAGTACTCGGATCGTCCCCTTACAGTGACAGGAAGTGCGCTCGGAGGAGCGGGGCAACGACTCTGGAGCAATCGGTGGTCAACGACTCCCTGCCAGCAATTGCGCAGCGCGTTCACAACGAGTGGGTTCACGACGATGCACGAGGTCGATCCGGGCAGGTTGACTGGTTGTTCAGTCGGATCGAAATACCATATTTCTACTACTTCAGTCGAGTGCTAGCGACGCGAGCATCGACTCAAGCTGGATGCGCTCGTCGGCACCCTCAACAATCCGGTACTCGGTCTCGCCGATCCGATCCATGAGTCGCACCGCGGCCGCCTCGTCGATATCGAGATCCCAGACCGAGCGGTGGAGTTGATCAAGGATATCGCCACCAGCAATGCCACGATCGACCAATAGCGACTCAAGTTTGGCGCGGGCAGCCATGAAGTCGCCGTCAATGGCGTACTGGGCCATCTCAAGGACCTCTTCCGGGCGCGCCGTCGAGGTGATAGCGTAGACGGCCGCCTCGTCAATCGGCCCTTCCGCGGTCGCCGCCGCCTGGAGCGCGTTAATCGCTCGGCGCATGTCACCGTCGGCGACATACGCGATGGCCTCAAAGC
>JBKHFN010000058.1:0-7520 GCA_046540195.1 Salinarchaeum sp. | reverse complement strand
GCTGGCTACACGCCGGTCTTCCACGCCCACACGGCGCAGGTCGCGTGTACGATCGAGTCCATCGACAAGAAGATGGACCCCTCCTCCGGACAGGTCCAGGAGGAGAACCCCGACTTCATTCAGTCGGGTGACGCGGCGGTCGTCACCGTCCGTCCCCAGAAGCCCCTCTCGATCGAGCCGTCGAGCGAGATCCCCGAGCTGGGGAGCTTCGCCATCCGCGATATGGGTCAGACCATCGCCGCTGGGAAGGTGCTGAGCGTCGACGAAGCCTAACGCATGCAGCAGGCACGCGTCCGACTGGCCGGCACCAGTCCGTCAGACCTTGACGACATCTGTGAGGAGGTCCAGGGCATCGCCGACAAGACCGGTGTGAGCCTCTCGGGCCCTGTCCCGCTGCCGACGAAGACCCTTGAGGTACCCGCCCGGAAGTCCCCCGACGGAGAGGGGACCGCCACGTGGGAGCACTGGGAAATGCGGGTGCACAAGCGGCTGATCGATATCGATGCCGACGAACGCGCACTCCGCCAACTGATGCGGATCCAGGTGCCGAACGACGTCTCCATCGAGATCGTCCTCGAGGACTGATCGCAGGTCACACCCGACCGATGGCTGGGTCCGGGGACACCGCTTATCTGTCCGCTCTCCTTTCTCTATGATCTCGGTGTCCCGCAGCCCAACGCTTGAGGTCCTCGCGCTTTGCCTGTTAGTCTTTCTCGTCCAGCAGCTGGGCACACTGGTGTTCGGATCGATCACCCCACTGGTCGCGCTTGCCCCACCGCTTGATCGCTTCGCGTGGACACTCCTCACGAGCGTCTACGCACACGCGACAATCGGCCACCTGCTTGGGAACGCACTGGTGATCGGAGTGATCGGCCTGCCGCTTGAGCGGGTGACCACCCGGCTGCGCTATCACGTGTATTTCCTTGCCACCGGAGTGCTCTCAGGAGTTGTGCAGGCGCTGGTTACCGGCGCCGCCGTCCTTGGGGCGAGTGGGGCCGCATTCGCCTTGCTGGGCTACGCGCTGTCGGGCAACCGACTGGCCGGCGGCCTGCTTGATCGGGTGCCGATCCCTCCACGCTGGCAACTCGTCGGCTTTGTGTTGCTTGCTGGCGCGATTGCGGTGTGGACCTACGCGCCGGGGGTGGCGCTTCTTGGGCATTTCACCGGGCTGTTCATCGGCTTGGTGGCCGGACGCCTCCATCTGTTACGTCCCCGGAGAAAACACAATCCCTAAGTGCGATTCAGGACTATCAACCGATGCGGGCTCGTAGATCAGTGGCAGATCGCTTCCTTCGCAAGGAAGAGGCCCCGGGTTCAAATCCCGGCGAGTCCACCTCTATCTTATTCGCTACCTTCGGTTGAGCAAACGCGACCCGGAACGCGGTATCACATTCATCAGCTACCGCCCTCGGTGCCACCACGCGATTCCGCGTCGAAACACCCACCAGCAGCCAATCCCGAGGGCTACGCCGATGAGGTTGGCGCCGATGTCGCCGACGCTTACGGCTCGCGACGGGACGGCTCCTTGCAGGCCTTCGAGAACCGTGCTGTAGAGACTCACCCCGCCACTTGCGTACCCAGCAGAACGGCGCCACCCACTCACCCACACGGAAACGGCGACAAGTACCGTCAACCCGGCGTATACACCTGCGTGGAGGAGCTTATCAACGCCGACCAACGGAACCGAAACCGACGGCGTCGCGGCTCCCGCCGACGGCGATAGCATCGCCACAGCAATGCCACCCGCAACGACCCCGACGATCAGCCAGGCGAGGTACGCCGCTCGACGCATGTAGCGGCACGACGCCCGCAAGAAACTCCAGTGCGTCGGTTGGAGCGAGGCGTACGCAACGAAGAGAAGACACCTCACCTTACTCAAGATCAGCTTCAAGATCGGCCATGAACGACCGGTGGAGCCGGTAGAAGAGGTACATGCCGCCCACCCAGCCAAGGATGCCATAGCCTGCGTATGCAAACGCCGGCAGGTCGGCCCGGAAATACAGCGCGGCGCCGACGGCAACGTATACAACGACGAACGCAAAGAGGATGCGAATCCCTGTCTGTGAAACCTGCTGTCGTGGGTCTGTCATGGTTCGTGGTATCAGCGTGTCGGTGAGACGGCGATGTTAGTGTTTGGGCTTAGAACGCCTCGAACAGCCCCGAGGCGATCAGGGCAATCGCCGCGAAGATGGCGATCGCCACGGCCCACGTCCGCTGTGGGTGTAACTCGGGAAGGTCGACCTCCTTGTAGGACATGTACAGGGCGGCCAGGTACATCAGCCCGATCGCCGGTGCGAACAGAATGCCCGAGATGGCGAACAGGATCAGCGGCGCCTCGATAAGGAGGTTGAGCGCCAGCGGCACCGCAGCGAAGAACACGACCGTGACCCGGAAGACACTCGCCCGGGTGATGTCGAAGCGCTCGAAGACGCCGTGGAGCGCGAAGGCGTCCTCCCACAGCCGGGACATCCCATACAGCGGCCCGATCAGCGTCGAGAACAGCGCCGCCATCACGGTGATGAGGAAGATCCACGCGGCCCACTCGCCATAGACCTGCGTGAAGATTCCGGCCATCTCGGGGACGACATCAAACCCGGCCGGCCGAATGCCCTGCTCGTGCAACGTTGCCGCGGCGGCCGTCCACATGAAAAACGAGAACGTCCCCAACAGAAGCGACGCGAAGATGTTCTGCAGGAAGACGATCTCTCCCCAGCCCTTGAGGCGGCTGATCTCCTCGGTGGTGAGATCCTCCTTGGTGATGTCATAGCCGCGGGCCTTGGGCTCGAACATGCCCATCACCTTGTCCTTCGCGAACCACACATAGGAGACCGTCGGCCCAAAGCCGGCGCCGATCCAGCCGAACATTGTCATCACGAACGCAAAGCCGCCAACGCCGAGTCCGTCAACGTAGCCAGGAACCGTCGGGGTGAGCCCAGCGCCGAGGTCACCGATCCAGCGATCGGCGGTCATAAGCGACGCCGCCGCGATCATGATCAAGAACACCCACAGCAGAGCGGTTGAGAGTTTCTCGACGATCTCATATGAGCGGAGTAACACGATGCTGATCCCAAGCAGCGTCGTAGCGATCATCCAGAAGGCCGTTCCATCAAGTCCGGCCAACCCCCCAAGCGGTAACATCTCCTGGGCTGCGCCGGCGGTCTCACCGAGGTGCCCCGACAGGCCGATGGCGTAGACAATCCCGCCAAGGAACACGTAGTAGAAAATCCACCGCAGCCACGGACGTTGCTCATAGAGCGTGCCGAGGAACGTTTCGCCGCTCATCACGCCGTACCTGACGAGATAGTACTGTCCGAAGATCTTGGTGAAGGTAATCAGTGGGATCAGCCAGATGGCCTCCATCCCAAGGTAGGCCCCGCCGATGGGAACGCTAAGCGCCTCACCGCCGCCGATCTGGGAGGCGGTGAACACCCACGCCGGGCCCATGTGTTCGAAGAACCCGCGAATCGACTCCGGTGGTTCGGAAATCCGATAGCCATCGTCTGTCTGGCTCAACTCCGCCCCACCAAACCCGGCGACCGCCTCCGTCCCGGACTCGGTTTCGGTACTCACGTGTGCTCACCCGCAAACAGGAGGTCGGTCGTCATCCGAAGCGATCGGTCGATCGGGTGCTCTCTCGTTGGACGTGACGGACTCCAACGTGTGATCACATCGTGGAGGAACGTTACGGTCTGACTGAACGTCGCGTTACAGCACATGCTCGTACGCGTACCAACGAATATACTGAAATAACAGCTAAGAAAGGCACAGAATTTGCATTATCATAAATTACATTAAGGGGGTGTCCCCCCGTGTCGGGATTGCCAATGCGGGACCATCGTCGCCCGGTCGTGTCGTTAACTCTCCTGGCGCACCGTCACGACCGGCCTGTCGGTTTCCAGTAACACTGGCTGGGAGACGCTCCCGAGAAGAACCTTGCCGACCGGTGTCCGCTTGCGCGAGCCGATAACCAGGTATGACGGGTCGACCTCGTCGGCAACGGCCATGATACTGGCAGCAATCCGGCCGCTCGGGACATCCCGCTTGGCCGCCTCCGGAACGATCCGAATCGTCGGATCTATCCCCTCGGTCGACGCAGCGACCACCTCCTCAACGGCCTCACGTGTCGTCTCTTCGTCGTTTTCCTCCGGCATCACGTGCAAGAGTAGTAACTCCTGGTCGAGACCGGTGGCGAGTTCTTCGGCCGTTTCGATGATCGGTGCGCTGGCCATCGTGTCGTCAATGGCTGCGAGTATTGTCATGATTGATATTGATGTGGCGCCTGGTGGTGCGTTCGAATAACGGTTGGTGTGCGGGGGTTCAGCGGGACGCCAGTCGCTCCCTGGCGAACTCAAGCAGCATCTCGCGTTCGGCCCGGTCGATCACCTCGCGGACGGTGTCGACCGCGTCGATGTTCGCCGAGACCGATGAGATGCCCTCTTGCACGAGGAACCGGGCCATCTCCGGTTTTGAGCCCGCCTGACCGGTGATCGTCGTTTCGACGCCGTGTTCGTTACACGCCTCGATGACCTCGCTGACCGCATCAAGCACACTTGGGTGGAGTTCGTCGAACCGGTCGGCGACCTGCCCGTTGTTGCGGTCCACCGCGAGGACGTACTGTACGAGATCGTTTGTCCCAAGTGCGACGAAATCGATGCCTGTCTCGATAATCGCGTCGATCTGGCGGACACTCGCGGGGGTCTCGATCATCGCTCCCCAGGTCCGATCGTCCGGGCTGATGCCGACCTCGCGCATCAACTCCCGTGCTTCGGCGACGTCCGATGGATCGTTCGGGAGCGGGAACATCACCCGCAGGTTGTCATACCCCTGCTCGTAGACGCGCTTGAACGCCCGTAACTCCAGTTTCGTCAACTCGGGCTCATCGAGTGAGCGCCGCACACCCCGCCAGCCGAGCATCGGGTTGTGTTCGTGGGGCTCCTCGCTGCCGCCTTCGAGTTCGGCCAGCTCGTCCGTTGGTGCATCGAGCGTCCGAGCCTGGACCGGCCGTGGGTAAAACGGATCGGCGACCTTGATGACCTCCTCGGCCATCTCCTCAACAAACGCCTCCTCGCCATGGTCGTTGACGTACTTGCGTGGCGTCTTTTGCATTCCGAGGATGATGTGTTCACACCGCAGGAGCCCAACCCCGTCTGCACCGGTCGCGGCGGCGCGTTCGGCCGCCTCCGGGATCGAGACGTTCACTTTCACGCCCGTTGATGTCGTCGCCGGTGCTGAGGGCCGTTCGGGGGCTGCGGTGGTTTCAGTCTCGGTCGTTGTCTCGGCTGATTCCGTCGCCGGCGTAATGCGGCCCCGTTCGCCATCAACCGCGATGTACTCGCCGTTCTCAATTGCACTCGTCGCGTTGCCAGACCCGACGACCGCGGGTACGCCGAGTTCGCGCGAGACGATCGCCGCGTGGGAGGTGATCCCGCCCTCGTCGGTCACGATGCCCGCTGCCCGCTTCATCGCCGGGACCATCTCCGGCATCGTCATCTCGGTCACGATCACGTCGCCCTCATCAACCCGATCAACATCGCCGTGGCCGTCGAGTACCCGTGCGACTCCGGTGTTGGTGCCTGGACTGGCACCAAGGCCCGTACAGAGCACCTCATCGTCGCCTGATTCTGGCGCTTGTGTGGCGTCTTGTTGCATCGTCAGTACCCTCCGATACCGAGTGTCTCGTTCGTCATCGTCATGCTCTCATCGCGACTTGCCGTGTCGGTCACCGCCCGAATTGCGTCGATATTCTCCGGAATCACGTCGCTCTCGCGGTGAATGGACATGAACAAGTAGAGCTGGTTGTCCTCAACGGCAATCGAGTCCCCGAAGACCTGATTCTCATAGAGGTTCATACGGTCGCGTCCGCGGTCAAGCGCGAACTCCTGTAGATCCCATCCGGAGTTCATCTCAAGATCGCCGTCGGCGACGTGGATCCGCGACTCGCTTTCGAGGACCTCCCGAACGGCCGCCTCCGAGGGGGCCGACTCGAGTTCGACGTTGATCGAGTGCATGTGGTGTCGGACCGTCGGAACCTTCATCCCCATTGTCTGGATGTTCTCGATCTCCGGAAGCACCTCAAGCACATCGGGCCCGTGGTGTGATGGCGGCTTGACCGGATCCGCGGAGATCACGGCGTGTTCGCCGCGACACCGCACCAGCGTTACGACCGTCCGGTCGATGCCAAACTCCTCGAGGAGCGGGGCAAACAGCCGGTTGAGTCCGGTTGTGTTACAGGAGACAATCCGGACATAATCTTCCCCGCGGGCGTCCTCGTAGTTGGCCCGCGCGGTGAAACTTTCTGAGGCGACCTCAGCCGGTTCCCCACCCTGGAAAATTGCCGGCGTGTCGTGGCGCTCGTATAGCGGGCGGTGCTCAATGCCCATGCCCTCGGGCAGCGTGTCGACGATGATGTCGCTGTTCACAACGAGGTCCTTGACGCTGCCGGCCACCGCCATGTCCTTTGCTTCGAACTGTTCGGCGCGCCCGTCAGGCGCGTAGATATCGTAGCCGCGTTTGCGGGCGGCGTCCGCCGTGTGGTTCGCACTCGCCTTGCTGATGCCGACCAGCGCCATGTCTGGCATCTCGGCGACGGCGTCGGCCACGCGTTTTCCGATCGTCCCGTATCCGTTGACACCCACTTGGATCATTATTAATGTACTTACCAGGTGGGTAGATAGAGGTACGATTAAGCCCCGATATTGCGGTAATATTTTCTACCAGGTCGCGAAGGGGTTGCCTCACCCACACCAGGTGTCCACTCGCATATCGGGTTGGTGACCGGGATCTCTCATCAGTGATCTGATCGGACCCACTGGTCTTGGCGGTGTTCAAAGCAGCCTCACCGGCGGTACATCGTTCGCGCGCGGCGACGGTCGCCGACCACAACCGGTATGCCAATTGCCCAGCCACCCGCAGGTGTGGAGTCGGCATCCGCTCGCTCGCCACGCGCCGGCCTCATTGTCGCTATCGGGGCGATCAGCACCGGTGCGATCCTCGTGCGCTGGAGTGCCGCTCCGGCGGCCGTCGCGGCGTTTTACCGCGTGCTTTTCACAACCCTCCCGCTGGCAGCCGTCGCCGCTTGGCGGTATCGCGACGCCTTCGGCGCAATTCATTGCCGTGATGTAATCGGCGCTGCCCTTGCGGGACTCGCGCTGGCGATCCATTTTGCCAGCTGGTTCGAGAGCCTCGCGTGGACGAGTGTCGCGGCGAGTGTGACACTCGTGCAGTCCCAGCCGCTGTTTGTCGCCCTTGGGAGCTGGCTCTTCTTACGCGAGCGGCTCACCCGCCCGATCATCGGCGGCATTCTTCTCGCCGTCGGCGGCGTTATCGTCATGTCGGTGGGTGACCTTCTGGGAGGGAGTGTCGGTACAAATCCTGCGCTCGGAAACGCGCTTGCCCTCATCGGTGCCCTTGCTGCGGCAGGGTACGTCCTCGCGGGTCGGTCGCTTCGCCAGCGGGTCCCGCTGATTCCATATGTCGTTGTGGTCTATACGGTGGCGGCCGCTGGGCTTCTTATGATCGCG
>JBKHFN010000057.1:0-7789 GCA_046540195.1 Salinarchaeum sp. | reverse complement strand
CCGTCCGATACTGCGGGTATATCCATCGCGGGCAGAAGTCTCGTGGTGGATGGGCCACCAGTCAACTGGCCCTCAAGTCAGGGACGTTGAACGTGAATGGCGACTATACGCCTGCCGAATTGCTCGGGTAGAACGGGAGTCCACTGACAAGCCTCAGGGCTTGACCCCGAGGCGGTTGACAGCTAGTAATGGGTGTTTACTTTTGTACTGATAGGGTGACTGTTGGCGCATGCACGACCTGAACGGCATCCAGCGTGACGTGCTCTATGCTGTGGCCGGGATGAACGAGCCCTACGGCCTCGCGATCAAGGGCGAACTCGAGGAGTACTACAGCACGGAGCTTAATCCCAGTCAGATCTACCAGGGCCTCGAGACACTCGTCGACAAGGGTCTAGTCGAGAAGGGGCAACTCAACCAACGGGCAAACTCCTATACGCTCACCGAACGCGGACGACGTGAACTCAGAGCCCGTCACGAATGGAAACGACAGTACTATTCCACCGAAACGCCGGGATCGGCGGACGTCTGATGGCTCACCGGCGTGGGATATGCCACGTCTGAGTCGTCAATCAGGCCCGGTCATCCAGAGGCCGACGGCGATGACGGCCGTCCCCACGAGCGCGGCCGCGAGCAGCCAGAACCCCGCCTGAAAGCCAACCCGGTCGGCAAGCACGCCGACGACGCCGGGTGAGATCGCTCCCGCGCCCATCAGGAGCGTCCGGACAGCGCCCAGTCCACCTCCGGCAACCGTCTTGGGAAGCAACTCCGTGAGGTAGGCCCCCCGAACCGGTCGGAACCCGTGTGCGCCGACTCCGATGGCGATCACCAGTCCGCCGGCGACAAGCGGACCAACGGCGCCAGCAAGTAATAGTCCACCCAGGCCAACGCCCGCGAGCACAAGCGTGCCGACAATGACGGGGAGTCGGCCCAACCGATCGCTGATCGAGCCGCTGACCAGCTGGACAACGCTCACGACGAAGAGCAGCGAGTACAGCAAGCTTGCGGTTGCCGGAGTGAGCCCGGCGACATCGGTGAGATACAGCGGCAGAAACGCCACGAGCCCGTTGTAAGCGAAGCCGAAGAGAATTGAGAGCACGACAAAAGCCAGAAACCGCCGGTTGGCAAAGACGGCGAGATACGCCTGTGCGCCCGGGCGCTTGTCTGCCGACGCTGGCTCCTCGGTGATTGTTCGACTGCGTGTCGCAAAGGCGACTGCAAGGCCAATGCCGAGCAGTCCACTGTACACGAATAGCCCGCGCCAAGCAGCCACCGGGAGCAATCCAGTGAGCGCTGGCGTTGTGATGACAGCCGTTACCGCAAGCGGGGCGACGACGCCGCCGTAGGTGCCGGCCGTGTCGAAGGCCCCAAGCGCCCGTCCGGTCTGCCCGGGATACGCCCGTGCGAGCAGCCCCACAGCGACGGTCTTGTGAACGCCCGTTCCGATGCCCATAACGACCATCGCAACGGCGACAGCCAGAAAGCCAGGGGCCGGGCCGACGGCGAGGGCCCCCGCAGCAGCAACGAGGGCCCCGCCGACAATGACCCGAACAGACCCGAGATAGTCGGCAATGACTCCTGAGGGGAACTGCATGAGCGCGTAGGCGGCCATGAATCCTGTGTAGGCAAGTCCGACCTCAGCATTCGAGACGCCGTAGGTGCCTTGAAGTTGGCCGAACAGCGGAGGAAACGCATACCGCAGGAACTTCCCGAGAAACCAGATCCCCGCGCTGATCACCAGTACGTCATAGGCACTCAGAGCGGCGAGCGGTCGTCGAAGCCCGGAGATGAGTCGCACGCGTAGGTGTCAGAACCACGACCGGGGGATCCATTAGGTGCTGTGATTTGCCGATAGGGCCCCAAGGCTCTTGTCGCCGTCAACTAAATCAGAGGTTATGGTTGACGACTTGGATCATCCGGCCGTGACGGCGGCCCTAGAGACAGCACTCGACGGACAGGGAATCGACCGGTCAACCGCAACGGCGTTGGTAGAGGCCCCACTTGAGGCAGTCATCAGCGCCGCAGCGCGCGTCCGGGCGGCCCATCACGACGATAGTGTTGCCGCCTGTTCGATCGTGAATGCGAAGGCCGGCGGGTGCCCCGAGGACTGTGGATTCTGCGCGCAGTCAGCCCACTACGCAACCGGCGTCACCCCGCATGACGTGCGGACGCCAGCGGCGATGCTCGACGCCGCCAAGCGTGCCGCTGCGGACGGAGCTCAGAGCTTTGGAGTGGTCATCGCTGGCCGTGGGGTCTCACAGACAGACCGCCCCGACGAGTTTGCGACGCTGCTTGAGGCGATTGCGCTGATCGACGCCGAGACCGATCTCCGGGTTGATGCTAGCCTGGGGGCACTCACACGCTCGGAGGCGGAAGCGCTGGCCGACGCTGGCGTAGCTGTATACAACCACAACATCGAGACTGCACGGCGGTACTTCCCTGAAGTCGTCAGCACGCACACCTTCGCGGACCGCGTCGAGACCCTTGAGATCGCCAGAGCGGCCGGAATGGACTTGTGTTCGGGCGTTATCCTTGGGATGGGTGAGACGCCGGCGGACCGCATTGATGCGGCCATCGCCCTTCGGGAGATCGGGGTTGACTCGCTGCCAGTGAATGTATTAAACCCCGTTGACGGCACGCCCATTGCCAAGCGGGTCGGCAATGAGGCGGCCATCACGACTGCGGCCCTCCAGCGGACTATAGCGATCTATCGGCTCATTCATCCAGGGGCGCGCATTCGGCTAGCCGGCGGCCGGGAGGCGAATGTCCCGGTGGCCGAGCAACACCGTCTGCTTGAGGCCGGAGCGAACGGGCTCCTCGTAGGCGACTATCTCACAACCGACGGCCAGGCGCCCGATCGCGACCGACGGATCGTCGAACGAGCCGGACTGCAACTGGCCGGGTCCGAGTGATCGACCCGGCGCTGTCACCGATTCAGGCGCGGTCGGCGTGAAGCGCCCGTTGAACAAGCGCCTCTCCACGGTCGAACACCTGGTCCGTGTGCTCAACCGCTGCCAGCGGGATGGTCCCAACGCGCTGATCGTGGCCACAGTCTAGGTCCAGACACACGGCATACACCTTCCATCCAGTCGCTTCGCGTTTGAGGCCGGTCCCGATGGCGCTGTTGCACAGCGGACACCGGTGCCCGGCGAGCTCGGTCACGAGCATGGCCGCCGTCGCCGCGGAATGCGGTATCAATGTCTGGACCACCGGGTATTTCAACCGGTTCGAAAACATGTAGACAATGACCTACGACGGGCCCGAGCTGTACCTTGCCCCGTATGGCAACGAAGCAGCCGCCGAGAACTTCCAGCACACCGCATAGGAAGGGCTCGCACCGCGAGGACGAACGTGTATTTGAGGCAGACACACCCTTCGGGTCGGGCTGGAACGGCGTGTTGGTGATCCAGGATCTCGAAGACTACGAGGCAGCCGCCATCGACGAGCAGCATGTCATCCGGATCCTCCAAGCAAGCGAACTTGAGACGGCCCTGCCGGTTGTGCTTGATCGCGTGCTGGCCGATGATCTGACCGGCCAGTCGACGATCGGCGACTGGTAGCTCAGCGCGATCGATCCGCTTTCGGCACCGCACACACAGAGCCTCTTGCATGGCATTATCGCGCCGTGGCGTACTCGCCGGAATCGGCACCGCTGTCGGGATGGCGGGGTGTACCGGTCGTACCACGACAAACCCGACCGGTCCGACCGTGACCGATGCTGTCGGGCGGTCGGTCACCCTCCCGGCGACCATCGAGGATATTGTCTGTATCGGTCCGGGACTGCTCCGGCAGGCCGCGTACATGGGGCTGACCGACCGGATTGTTGGTGTCGAGAACATTCCTGAGTCGGCCTATGATGACATCCCATACCTACTGGCTTACCCGGAGTTGGCTGACCGACCGATCGTCGGCCAGAGCGGTGCCGATCGGACCGGCAACCCCGAGCAGCTGCTTGCAGTTGATCCTGATGTTATCTTCTTTCGCGGCGATCGGACTCACGCTGAGACGTTGTCGGCACAGACCGAAACGCCCGTCGTGATGGTTTCGTATGGCCGCATCAACGACCAGTCGGCGCGCGACCGGCTGGTCGATACCTGGCAGTTGATCGGCCGAGTCACCGACACCCGCGGACGGGCTGACACACTCACCACGTTTCTCGATGAGACCGTTACCGACCTCCACGAGCGCACTGCTGACCTCTCGCCGAGCGAGCAGGCGCACGCCTACGCTGGGGCCTTCCGCTACCAAGGGGCACACGGCCTCGCGACGACACGAAGTGATACCACTGCCTTTGCACTGGCGGGCGTTGCAGACGCAGTTGACGGGCTTACCGTTGATCGCAGTGCGGTCTCGATCAACCACGAGCGCCTGTGGAATGTCGACCCCGAACGCATCTTTATCGATGTCATGAGCGTCGATCGAGTGCGCCGGGAGATTGCCGAGAATCCCGAGTTCAAGCAACTGACAGCCGTCAAGACAGGACAGGTCTATCCGCTTTTGCCCGTATTCCGGGACATGCGCAACTTCGGATCAATCCTCGCAAACGCCTATTATGTCGGATCGGTCGTCTACCCCGATCGGTTCGCCGACATTGATATGCCAAAACGAGCCGACGCGATCTACGAGGCACTGTTGGAGACCCCGGTCTACGACGCGATCACGACCGTGTTTCCACAGACCTTCCAGCCGCTATACGACGACTAGCTCCTATCAAATGCGGCTAATTATGCTGGATTCGAACGGTCACAAGTAGACACGTGTATCAATCCCCCGGCACCAACGGTCGACATTGATGGCCGCGGTTAGTGTGTCGACAGCACAGGTCGGCTACGTCGCGGTGTTCGCACTCACAGCAATCGGCTGTTTCTGGGCCGTCATCCGTGCACAAAGTCTCATCAGCGACCGCGATACCCGCATTGGGTTGATGGCGTTGCTGGCCGGTAGCGGGCTCTGGGCAACGTTCCATGTTGGCCGATTCGTTGTCCACACGCCACAGGTGAAACTCGTCATCTACATCCTCGGGTTGACGGTTGGACTCTCGACTGTCGGCGCGTGGTTGTACTTCTGTTCGGCGTACGCCGGCAAGTCCTATCATCGACGGCCGCTGTTTCGTCGCCTCGCTATCGGCACGTATCTCGCGATTGTCGCGATCAAGCTCACCAGCCCTATCCACGGTCTGTATTTTTCGACCCAGGTGGTCACCGAGCCATTTCGCCAGCTCATCATCACGCTCGGGCCGTTACACTGGATCGTTACCGGCCTGGCCTACGCGCTCTCGGCAATTGGTTTTTACTCCTCTTTGATCTCTTCGAGGACTCGCAGTACGCCACCCGTCGGCTGAGTGCGCTTGTCGCACTGGCCGGGCTTCCTGTGCTCTTCGATCTGATTAGCTACCTCCAACCAAATGTGTTGCTGCCGATGAACTACGAGCCCATCGGGGTCGGCCTCTTCGCACTGGGTGTGCTCTATGTCACCGATCATACCTTCTTGGCGGTTCGGACCTTCGGACGCGAACAGCTTATCGACGAACTTGAAGAGGCGATTGTCCTCCTCGACAGCAACGGTGTTGTCCGCGACGCCAACGAGAGCGCCGTTATGCTGTTTCCCCGACTGTCCGATGCGGCTGGGGAGCCGATTCGCGAGGCGGTCCCAGCGCTTGCGGATTTTCTCCCCGCTGATACGGGACGAGTCGTGTCACTCGATGATAATGCCGAGACGTACTACCTGTTGACCACGACGGAACTCGCCGCCGGTGAGGTGACGATTGGCCATGCCGTTGTGCTCTCCGATGTCACCCGGGTTGAACGCCAGCGGCGCGAGCTCGACCACCAGCGGGCTCAGCTTGATGACTTCGCTGAGGCGATTACCCACGAGCTTCGCAACATGGTCAACGTCATTCAGGGACACCTTGATCTCGTTGAGGGTCAACTCGATCCCCAGGCGGACGCCACCGCCACGGAGAGCGTCAAAACATCTGGACAGATGGCCGACCGGATGACTGACATTGTCGCCGATTTAACGACCCTCGCCCGCTATGGGCGCAGCGTCGAGACGACGGAAGTGGTTAATCTCGACCCGGCTGTTCGGCGGGCCTGGTCGCGAGCTGAGACGGACGATCTTAAGTTGGATCTCCAAGAGCTCACGACGGTCGACGCCGATCCCGCTCGGCTCGAGCACCTCTTTGAGAATGCCTTCCGGTTTGCCGTTCACAACGGCGCCACCAGGGTAACTGTCTCTCAGGAGGGTGATCGGTTCGTGATCGCCGGGGATGGGGCAACGCTCGATGGGGTCGATGCCGAGGCGGTTTTCGCATACGGTGAGGCTGTCCCGGACGCTGAGTCAGGTATGCTCCTACCGATTGTCCGGACGCTCGCGGAGGCCCACGACTGGTCGGTCGCACTTGACACCCACGACAAAGACGGCCTTCGATTGTGTATCGCGTACTGATCAAGCGGCCTTCGGGCACCCCGCCTACCGAGGTCGCCGACTGAACATACATGATCATCGAGACCGAATGGCTTGGTAATGGCCAGTAGCGACCGTGTCGAGGGGGTCCTTGAGCGCCTCTTTCGTGATAGCCGGATGAATGCTGTCTTGGCGTGGGCTCTTGTCGGGATTCTGGGCCTCGTTTTCGTCGACAGCGTGCTCGATGTCGACTACGGGTGGATCGCGTTCGTGGCGGCCGCCGCAGGTGTTGTGTTGTTGCCGCCAGGGGCGTACCGCGACTGGCGGGTGATGCTTCCGTGGGAGCTACTCGTTGTCGCGCTGTTGCCGGTGTTGATCCGCGGACTCGTCGGTGGAACTGTCGGGACCTTTGCGACCTACTTCGCGCTTGCCGGACTTGCGCTTCTCGTCATCGTCGAGTTACACATGTTCACGACACTGCAGGTGACCCACTGGTTCGCCGTTGTGCTGGTCGTGTTGACCACGCTTGCACTGGCGGCCGTCTGGACGATCTTCCGATGGAACGCCGACCGACTGCTCGGGACGCAGTTTCTGAGCACGAACGAGGCGCTGATGATCGAGTGGCTATATGTCACCCTTGCCGGCGGGACCGCTGGGGTACTTTTCGATAGCTACTTTCGGCGTCGTGACAGACAATTACGCGCACTTGTTCGTCGAACGATCAACCGATGATTGCCCGGCTGCTTCACTCTGACAACGTACACGAGTACCTCACGCGTGGCATGCAGGGGGTGTTGCTTCTCCTCGTGGGATTCGGGGTCATCGCAAACCAGCCGAAGGCAATCACGAACGGCCTGATTGCGCTGGCGGTCACGTTCATTCCCGCGCTGCTTGAGCGCAACTACCGGGTGTTGGTCGACCCCTGGTTAGGCCTCTGGCTCACGGCCGCGGTCTTCTTACACACCCTTGGATCCGCTGGGGCGTACACGCTCGTCACCTGGTGGGATCACCTAACCCATGCCCTATCGGCCTCGCTGGTCGCCGGGACAGGGTATACGGTCACGCGGGCGATCGATCTCCACACCGAGGAGATTGTCATCCCCAAGCGGTTCGCGTTCGTGTACATTCTTGTGATCGTCCTCGCCTTTGGTGTCATCTGGGAACTCTTCGAATTCGGGCTGGATCTGCTGTCGACGGCAACCGGACTGACCATGCCGCTGGCCCAGCACGGCCTCGATGACACAGTACGGGATATTATGTTCAATGCGGCTGGCGCCTTGGTGATCGCGTTGTTCGGCCAGGCGTACCTCGCCGGTGTTGCCGAGCGCCTGCGTGAGCAGTTCGTTGAGGCCAACTCGCGGGACGCGTAGTCGATGATGCCACGAGG
>JBKHFN010000056.1:0-7900 GCA_046540195.1 Salinarchaeum sp. | reverse complement strand
CAGGCCTGACAAAAGGCCTTGAAACAGGCCGGAAGAGAACCGGAAGGCCTCAAACACAGGTGTGGATCAGGCCTGAACCCGGTAACGACTAACTGTGGTCTTGTGGACCTATCTGAATGGCTTGGCCGTTGCGGAGTTTTTCCTACGACGAGCCTGTCCTCACCGACAACGTTGGAGACTTCACAGCGCTCGGAGTCGATGTCGAGACGTACTGAGACGTGGATGGATCCCGAGTCGTGAGTGCAGGGGCCGCTATTTTCAGGTCACACGGTATCTCTGAGGTGATCCGGTTGTGGCCCCAGTAGACAGAAGCCCCGATCAGATCCTCGACCGGGACGGTCACACACGAGCAGTTTCGCCCCGGCCACGTTGGTCTCACGTTCCTGTACGCGCTGTTTGACCTCAGGACCAGATGCACGCAGTTTCGTGTGCGTTTATGACATTGCCCCTGAATATTACCGTTGAAGATCGGTCATGAGAGCCCAGAGCTAGTTCCGCATCGCTGCATGCCCACGTCGTCACGTTATCCGACCTTCTCACCGAATGTTTATACTTCCTCTCTGAGGTGTCTCCTATATGGCGATCGGCGTACCGACCGAATGGAGGCGTCATCCATCGTAAGCACCGTCGGCTGGATCGCCGCCTTCGCGATCGTCGCGGCGACGATCAACGGAAGCGGGATTCTCGCTATCTTCCGGCATCGGGCGTGGGCCGAGCGGATGCTGCCGTATTTCATGTGTTTTGCCGCCGGCATCCTGCTATCGACGCCGTTGTTGCTCGCGCTTCCCACCGCTGTACGTCAGAGTGCCTATGGTGGCGCCAGTGCGCTCGGCGGGTTCCTCTTTATGTACGCGTCGAACGAACTGATCAAGCGCCGGACGGGCGAGGATACGCTGGCTTTCGGCGTCACCGCCGCCGAGGGGATCGGTATCCACTCACTCGTTGATGGCGTCGTCTACACGGTTACCTTTAGCATCTCGTGGCTGACGGGGGTGCTCGCGGGCACCGGACTTGTGGTCCACGAGTTTGCTGAGGGGGTCATCACCTATCTTGTCCTCCTTGAGGGCGGGATCGCCGAGCGGACCGCAGCGCTGTATGCCTTCGTGATCGCCGCACTAACGACGCCACTCGGCGCCTTCCTCGCCTATCCCGTCGTTCGTCGGCTCGGCCCGGCCGACCTCGGCGTGATGCTTGGATTCGTTGCCGGCGTCCTGTTGTACGTCTCGGCCGCCCACCTCCTTCCGGAGGCCCGCGAGCACGAACAGGAGCACTCGCCGGTCGCGTTTCTCGCTGGTATCGGGCTGGCCGCCTTTATTGTCCTCTCGCGGACGCTGTGATCAGCCCGACGCCGTTGGAATCGGCTCCTCGATCCACTCGTTGTAGAACGTCTCGATGTCGGGTTCGAACTCGTGGATGATCGGATACCCTGGCATGACGTTGTTCACCTCAAGGAGCGTCTTACACCCCGGACAGAAGTACTCGCGAAGCTCCATGTAGTCGGGGTGAGGATGCATGTTCTCGGGGTACAGCTCCTGATAGTCCGCCTCGCTATCGCGGACGTTGATGAGCGCTTCGAGCTTCCAGTTCTCGTCGTGCTCACAGAACTCGTGGCCGCAGTCACACTTGATGACCATCCGGTCATTAGGCTTGGCCACCACATAGAGGTGATCGGCGTACGGCAAAACGATCGGATCGTCCCACTCGACACGCTCCTGAAGGGCGTGACGGATCTTCAGGAAGCGGTCGGTATCCTTGTAGTCACTCATCATGTCGTGGAGCTGGTCCCAATCAAGGTTGTCGTCCACGAGGTCGTCAATGATTTCTTGGGGGTAGGTCTCTGGCATTGGTACTCACCGTAATTAGTCGTCTCCTGCCCGTCCTCGGCGCCCGAAGGTACCCTCGGGTCCGGATAGGTCCTTGATCGATCGGTCGGTCCATGTATAGGGGACATACGGCTCGTCTTCCACGTTGAGCCACGTCTCGTGGCCCATCGTGTGGTTGTCCCACTTGGGTCGGGTGCCGCTGTCAAAGCGGAAGTCAAGAGACTGCTCGGCCTTCTCGCTCAGCGTGAACTCGAAGTCCTCAGGCAGTTCCCAGAAGCTCCGGAAGAACTCCGCAAAGTGGTCGCTCAGCCGCATGCTGCTAGCGTAGGTCTTTTTGACGTCGTCGATGAGATCACGTTCCTCTTGGATCCGCTCGCGTTCCTCCGCACGCCACTCCGAGACCGGCTGGGCCTGCTCGGCCCGTTCACCGCGCATGGCCTCCCGGCGCTCTGTGGTCGCCGCCTCGTCAACGGCGTACTCGCCGGCCGTCGCGGAGTTGTGCTTAGCGTCTTCGTCAACCTGCTCGACGACCACCCCGTAGACCCGCTCGGCGTACCGTGGCAACATGAACCCGTCGTGGATGTCCTCGACGACATCTTCGGGGTCGCGCTCAAGCGGGTCGCCGACGCCCGGACCACCGCGCAGGTAGTTCAGATACAGCCCGTAATCGTCGAACTGCTTGGGCGTGGAGATTCCCTCCGGGCGACGCGTGATGTCGCCCTCAATGGCGGCCTCGAAGGCCCCACTCTCGGGGTCAAGGTCGTGCTGGGGGTAGTCATCCTGTTGTTCGAAGCGCTCCTCAAGATCCGTGTCGTTGGCGTTGAGGATGTAGCCCGTCGCCGCCGGATAGCCCCCGAAGAGACCGCTGTCACTGGTCATGTAGCCGTTGCCCATCTCGTAGAGCAACCAGCGGCTGACGTCCTTGACAGTCCGGAGCGACTCGAAGCCACTCCCGCCGGTCCGCCGGCCAGGCCCGCCCGTGTTCGGCTTGGCTGCCCGTCCGAGGAACGGCAGCGGCTCGGTCATCTCCCAGACCTCGGCGTCGCCCATATCCCCCTCGGGGTTCCAGATGGCGGCTGCGTAGGGCTCGCCGTCTTTGACGTACTGGCCGCCCGTGCCCTCACAGGCTGACTCGAAAGAGTTCACCGCGTGGAGTTTGCCAAACTGATCGATCCCGCCGCCTTGGAGCCAGTTCGAGGTATTGGCGTTGCCGGCGTTGATTTCCTCCCAGAAGCCACGGGAGAAGTAGCCTCGTGAGAGGTGCTGCCACAGTGGCGCCCACGCCGACACTAGGAAGTGCCACGCGTAGGCGTGGGCGGTCTCGGTGTTCTGTGTGTTTGCCCACGACCCCACCGGCAGGTGAAAGTCACACGCGTAATACGCGCCATCGTTGACCGTTTCGTTGGGGATGACCGTCTGGGTGAGCATCACCCAGATGCCGCCTTGGATGGCCGCCGGCGTGCAGTTATATGGGTGCCACCCCCACTTGTTGGCCCCCTCGAAGGAGACCTGGAACGTACCGTCCTCACGGACGTGCAACTCGGAGGGGGCATGCATGATGTGGTTCTCGTCGGCATACTCTCGGGTGAGGTTATCCTGGCCCTCATAAAGCGCATCAACGAAGGACACGCCCCGGTAGGTCCCCGGCATCATCGTCTTCTTGATGCGCTTGCGGAACCCTCGGCGGCCGTCCTCGACGGCCTCCCGGGCGAGTTCCTTGTAGTTCTCGACGCCGTACTCCTCGATCATGTCCTTGAGGACGTGCCGGATCATCAGACAGCCCGTCATCCGGGTTCGCTCATCGAGCTTGAGGAAGTCCGGCGTCCGAGTCTTATCGACGTAGTCCTTCTTCCAGGAGTTGTACAACTCGAAGTCCTCGCCGATTTTCCGGGCGCTGTAATGGGCGCCGTCGCCGAACCGCGAGGCCTGTGAGACGTTCATGCTCCCGGGGCCGATTGCCCCGGTGTCGATGACGTGTGTGACGCCGCCAGCCCAGGCGATCAACTCGCCCTCATGGAAGATCGGGATGAGTGTCATCACGTCACAGGGATGCACATCGCCGATATGGGGATCGTTGTTGACAAAGACGTCCCCCGGCTCGATCCCCGGACTCTCCTCGTAGTCGTGGTTGATCATGTACTTGATCGCCTCGCTCATCGTGTGGATGTGCACGATGATGCCGGTTGAGACGGCGATCGAGTCGCCTTCGGGAGTGAACAGGCCATAGCAGAGCTCGCCTTCCTGTTCGACGATCGGTGTCGCCGCCACCTCTTTTGAGGTCTCCCGGGCCGTGACCAGTCCCCCCCGAAGCTGGGAGAACATCTGCTCGTATCGAATCGGATCCTCCTCTTTCAGCGACAACTCGGTGAGCCCACCATAGTGGTCGGTGGCCTTAGTCCGGTCCTCAAGCTCGGCCATCTGTTCGCGGAGGGTCTGGCCGTTCCAGCCGATGCCCTCGCCGCGGTTGCGTTTCTGGGCGACCTTCTTTTTCTCGCGCTGGACCTCTTTACGTCGTTCCTCGCCTTCGGTTTGTTCGATCGTGCTCATGGATGATTGCGGTTGCCCGGTCACAGTCGGGCGGATCTGGTATCTGTCGACAGCCAGATACACACTGGCACAGCGCATCCACCGCACACGCAGCGGATGCGTGTCTGTGCGTCCTCCTAGGCCCCGCTCAGGTGGTGGACGCGGTGCTCGTCGAGATAGGTGTAGTGCTCCGGTGGCACGACGAAGGTCGTCGCTGCCCCCTCAAGGACGGCTGGCCCGGTTACTTCGTTGCCGGGCTGGAGCGCATGGAGATTGTAGATCTCTGTCTCAAGCCACTCGCCGTCCCAGTAGGTCTGTCGTGGCGTCTTGTAGGCGTGCTCTGGGGGTTCGGGGCCCTGGAGGGGCTCCTCAGGAATCTGCGGCTTGACAACGTTGTGGACGCCGCGTACCGATGCCTGAGTGATGGTATGGCCCAGTTCGGGCGAGCGCGCTTCCTCTGAGTACTGTCGGCCGTACTCGGTCTCGAAGACCTCCAGCAGTCGCTCAAGATTCTCGGCGCTGTCGACTCGTCCGACCGGCGAGGTGACGTCGATACTGTTGAGCTGGCCCTGGTACTGGCCAAGAATGTGGTACTTAAACTCGATCTCGTCGCGGCCGATGCCGCTGTTGTCGAACTCGTCGAGTACCTTCGTCTCAAGGTCCTTCCAGATCGCGGTGAGCTCTTCGCCGGCCGTCTGGGCGGCCTCCGCCATGGTGAGGTCGGCGTCAATATCGATGCTGGTGGTGTGATCGTACCGATATTCGTAGTCGGCGGCACCACACCCGAACGCCGAGAATGCAGCGGCCCATTCGGGGACGAGCACCTCATCGAAGTCTAAACTCCGGGTGTATCCGGCGGTATGCACAGGCCCGCCGCCACCGTAAGAGAGACACTTGAAGTTCGTCGGCGAGTAGCCCTCCCCGGTCACCACCGCCTCAAGATCGTTGCGGAGCTTGCTCTCAAGTAAGTCAACGACGCCCTGTGCAGCCTCGTAGACACCCAGCCCGAGTGGCTCGGCGATCTGCTCCTTGATCGCCGCCTCCGCGGCATCTCGGTCGATCGGCATGTCCCCGCCCAGGAAGTTCTCCGGATCGATCCACCCGAGGGCGACGTGACAGTCCGTGACTGTGACCGTCTCGACATCCGTATTGGTCGCACAGACGCCAACCTTGTCGCCGGCGCTCTCGGGACCGAGATTGATCGTGTCGAAGGTCGGATCGACGGTGACGTAGCTGCCGGTGCCGGCACCGACGCTCTCCATGTTGACCATCGGCAACGAGAGCAACAGCCGGGCCATCTCGGGATTGTAGTCGATCTGCCAGTCGTTGTTGATGATGATCCCCATATCGAAGCTGGTCCCCCCAATGTCCGTACACACGAGGTTCTCATAGCCCAGTTCCTGGCCGAAGTAGTTCGCGCCGATCATCCCACCAATCGGTCCTGAGATCAGCGTTCGGGCCAGTTCGTTCGCGTAGATGTCGATGGTCCCGCCGTGACTCGCCATCACGCGGACGCCGACGTCACCGCCCTGGCTATCGACGGCATTTTGGACGTTCTTGAGCTGGTGACGGGAGGGCTCGGCGGCGAAGGCCTCTGCAACGAGGGTATTCAGCCGCTGGAGTTCCTTGAGCGTCGGATAGTACTCACTCGAGAGCAACACGTCGGTGTCAGCACCGTGCTCCTCAATCCGTTGTTCGGCGAGTTCCTTGGTCCGCCGCTCGTGCTCGCCGTTTTTGTACGAATGAAGATACATCACCGTGATGTAGTCCACACCCCGCTCAAGAAGATCGTCGACGGCGGCCTCGACGTCGTCCTTGAACAGCGGAATAAGGACGTTTCCCTTGACGTCGATTCGCTCGCGGACTCCCCGGATGTTGTCCCGACCGATCAGCGGCTCGGGGTGTTTGTGCGTGTTGACGTGAAGGCGATCCGAGTAGGAATAGCCCGTGTAGGACTGCCGCCCCCGTCCCATCCGGAGTGTGTCCTCCATGCCGCCGGTGACGAGCACGCCGACGTCGACCTCGCTCTCACGCTCAACCAGCCGGTTCAACATTGCTGTCCCCGAGTAGACCACCGAGACAAGGTTTGGAAACGCCTCGTCGATATCGAACTCCCAGGAAGCAAGCGCGTCCTGCGATGAATTGACGAATCCACGTGATTCGTCGTCGGGAGTCGTTTTTGCCTTCCCGACGGTGAACTCGCCGTCGGCGTCCATCAAGAACGTGTCAGTCATCGTTCCTCCGGCGTCGATCGAGAGAATCTCCGGCGTGTGGTCTTCGGAAGTTGCCATCGACCCCCGGTTGGACACAGCCAGCTTATTAATTGTCACCAACTCCCATGGAACGTTGCGAACGCCAGCTAAAGCGTCATGAACCACTCCGATATATGCCGCCTGTTGATACTCGGCCGACGGTGTGACGAGCGGTCAGCCCGACCGAGGATTTATTACGGTTATGCCGTACATTCGGGTATCGTGTCGCCCCATGGTAGTTGGTATCGATGCTCAGTAATACCGTCGGCCCCTGCAGTGGACCGCACCTGGTGAGTACGCGATCCATGCTCCGTGTCGAGTTTCAGTTTCCCACCAGCGGCATTGCCTCGACAGTCTTTGATTGCTGTACAGAGGCGACAACCATCGAACTCAACAAT
Source organism: Salinarchaeum sp. (assembly GCA_046540195.1). Classification (GTDB taxonomy): domain Archaea; phylum Halobacteriota; class Halobacteria; order Halobacteriales; family Salinarchaeaceae; genus CAZFMU01. The sequence goes on along the minus strand of JBKHFN010000056.1, from coordinate 901 downwards.
GTGTTGCCACTGGCCGACAGCCGCTCGTTAATATTCGTCACCGTTTCTGCGTCCGAAGAACTCACGATTGCGGCCGAAGACACCGAGCTTGATATCCTCCACACGCAACCAGCATCGGCCGGCACCCACGCCCATTACGTGGTAGCTTCGACATCCCTCGATGCGATCCCGCTGGTTGTCGCTCTGGCGACACAGACGGCCATCCCGCATCAGGTCACCGCCACGCCAGCGAACACCACGGCGACTGTTTCAGTCCGTGACTGGGAACATCTCAAACAGGTGGCCGACGCTATCGAGCACGAACATGGCTCGCTTGAGCTCCTCGGGACGACCCAGGTCAACCGGCTCAGTCCACCTTTCGGAAGTGAGCAGATTCGTCATGCGATATCCGGACGGCTCTCGGCGTCGCAACTCGAACTGCTTGAGACCGCTTATGAGATGGGCTATTTCAACGTCCCACAGGAGGTGACCGTTGCCGAGCTAGCAGCGGCCCTCGATGTCAGTTCGTCCACGCTGAGCGAGCGGCTTCGACGCGTTGAGCGAACGCTCTGTGAGGTGGTGTTCGGACCCTCATGACGACTTTGCTGCTCCTCCGAACGACGGATCACCAATCGGCACTCATCGAGACGGTCGATACGATCGTTTCGTCACCGGAACCGGTGTATCTGATCCGTCCCGATGAAACCGTTCCTGTTGCCCGTCTCCGTCTCGATGATCGCGTCCGTGCGCGAGGTCTCCTCTGTGCAACGACCGCCCCCACAGCTGACACAACGGTTGACGCGCTCGTTCGCTATGCCGAGACGGTCGATGCCGACCGGATCTGCATTGAGATCCGTGACCACACGCCAACCGGAAAAGCACGTGTCGACGACTTCGTTCAGGGGCTCCTCTTACACAATGA
>JBKHFN010000055.1:0-7986 GCA_046540195.1 Salinarchaeum sp. | reverse complement strand
CTGAAGCTCTTGTGTCGAGCAGACACCGAAGACCACGGGTGTCCCCATCCGTTGTGGTCCTCGGGACGTATCTCAAGTTGATCCAATCGAAACGGACGATAGGGGGATATTATACCCACACGTTAGAGGCAATATTTTCTGAACCACCCCCACCCCTTTGTTTCGAGTGGAACGCCGAAGAAAGGGGTCCCCCCACCAGGGGGTCTGTATATCAGCAAGTTTTAAGTAAATATGTGCTAAACAATATCCGTAATATAGAGTAATAGCACTATAGAAGGAAAAAGATGCTAGCTAGGCACACGATTTAACCGTCATTTTTTGCTTGTTCTTCTGATACCGACTAGTGGCTCATGCAGTTCCAGTTGAAACAAAGGGGTTGGGGTGTGGAAAGGCGTCTGACATAGGCTTAAGTGGGCGCGTCCGTTATCTCTCGTGTGATACACGGGGTTTGGGAATTCGGATGGGACTGATCACCGGCATCAAAGAAAGTGTCTCTCGGGTAACTGATCGACTCTTCACGTCACCCGACCCGAAACGGATCGGTATTTACGGTCCGCCCAACGCCGGGAAGACCACGCTGGCCAACCGGATCGCCCGGGATTGGACCGGCGATGCCGTCGGTCCGGAGAGTCACATCCCGCACGAGACCCGGCGGGCGCGACAAAAGGAAAACGTCACCATTGAGCGTAACGGGACGGCTGTCTCAATCGACATCGTCGACACCCCTGGTGTCGCAACCAAGGTCGATTACGAGGACTTCCTTGAGTTTGATCTTGAGGAGGACGATGCGATCCGTCGCTCCCGGGAAGCGACCGAAGGCGTGGCCGAGGCAATGCACTGGCTTCGTGAGGATATCGAGGGGGTCATCTACGTTCTCGATGCGACCGAGGATCCCTTTACTCAGGTCAACACGATGCTGGTCGGTATCATCGAGAGCCGTGAACTCCCGGTTTTGATCTTCGCGAACAAGATCGATCTTGAGGAGGCTAACGTCTCTCGCGTTGAGGATGCCTTCCCACAGCACGAGACCGTTCCGCTGTCGGCCCTTGAAGGAGATAACATGGACGAAGTATACGACAAAATCGCGGAGTACTTCGGGTGATCGGGCATGCCTGAGACGACCTCCCGCGACGGGGTGCAAATTGATCTCATCAGCGGCGAACGCATGGAGGGGATGGCCTCCATGGAAAAGGTCCGGATGATCCTCGACAATGTCCGGGATGGCGACATTATCATCCTTGAGGACGGGCTCACCCCTGAGGAAGAAAGCCGCCTCATCGAAGCAACGATGTCGCAGATTGATCCGGACGGATTCAATGGCATCGAGATCGAGACCTATCCGAAACCTGAAAACAACTCCTCCGGGCTCCTTGGACGTCTCATGGGGAGCGATGACACCTCAAAACTGACCGTGATCGGGCCGGCCAACCAGATCGAGACGCTTCATAAAGACGAGACGATCATCAGTGCGCTCGTCTCTGGTAACTGACGATGCCCCACGAGTGCACCAACTGCGGCCGCGTCTTCCCTGACGGCTCGACGGAGATGCTCTCTGGGTGCCCCGAGTGTGGTGGAACGAAGTTCCAGTACCACCCTGAAGGCGTTCCCGAGAACGACTCCACCCCGACGGAGACCTCAGACGCCCCCGAACCAGACACGGAACCACCGGAAGACGCCGCACAAACGCGTGCCCGCCGCACAACTGTCGACCCGGCCGATCTGCCGGCGGCTCCAGACCCGTCCGACTCTCCTGCTGAGGATTCCCAACCGGAGTCATCCCCTGACACCGACACCGCAGACGAGGAGGAGCTTGATGAACTCCGGTCAGCCCTCAACAATCAGTTCGAAAGTATCAAAATCGTCAGCCCGGGAGAGTACGAACTGAACCTGATGGAACTGTACGACAGAGACGAACACATCATCTCACTCATGGAAGATGGACGCTACGCAATCGACGTTCCCGGCCGCCGGAGTGGTGAACAGTAAGATGAGCGAGGCGACGAAAGTCGTCATCGGTACCGTCATCCTCACCACCGCGATCGTCCTCGCGATGATCGTGTGGTATCTCCTTCTTTGATCGCTTCCTCCCCTTGACGCGGCGAGGGAGCCCTTAGGCTGCTCGCGTGGTCACTCCTCAACAGTGATCGATCCGTCGCGATCAAGAACGATCACGAGATCGAACTGATCGCGGTAACGCTCAAGCACCGACTCGTCGTGAACCTCCGCCGAGAGATGGAAGAGTCCGACCGCATCGTGCTGTTCCAGAAGCGTCAGGAGCCGATCGACGGCATCCCGGGTGTCTTCCTCACCGGCGTAGTAGGCTAGCTCGGTGACCGAGTCGAGGCTAATGCGCCGCTTGCCCGCTGTCCGCTCAAGAAACGACCGGGTCTGTTCGACGATCCCGTCGAGGTCATCCGGCGCCGTCACGTAATGAACATCCTCTCGGCTTCGTCGAGAGTAGCCCCGATCAATGCTAAGGGTGTCGAGAATCTCAGCGCGATCCTCATTGACATCGTAGTAATCGAGCTTCTGGGTGACCTCTCGGGCCGTTGTCCGTGTTGAGATGACCAGAAAATGATCCGTATCGGTCTTCAGAAAATCCGTGTCGATCCGGTCGGTCTCTCCCGTGCTCGGGTGTACGAGTAGGACACTCGTTCCCCCCGGGATCGTATCCGGGCCCTGTTCGACGGCGAGATCGTAATCCATGTACACGGTCACCGGCCGGCCACCTCTTAAGTCTTTCAGGCTCCAGGTTCGCCGTTCGGGCCGGTGTCGTCTCGGCACGACTCCCTGCTAGGGGTCGAACCAGCTATATCCCAGGCGGTCGACATCAACCAATATGTCTCAGGTGGCGATTCTCGCCGACACCCACATTCCAGGGCGAGATTCTCGCCGACACCCACATTCCAGGGCGAGCATCAACGCTCTCCGAGTGGGTACAAACCGAACTGCGAGCCGCTGATCATGTCATCCACGCTGGCGATTTCGACGCACAGCACACCTACGACGAGATTGCCGATCTCGCCAGCACACTGACAGCCGTGACCGGCAACATGGACCCGGCCTTTGGCCTCCCGACCGTCACGTCGGTAACGATCGACGGCGTCGACTTTGTCGTGACCCACGGAACCGGTGCGCTTGACACCTATCAATCACGCGTCGGCGCGCGGATCCGCGAGCGCAACCCTGACGCCATTGGGATTGCCGGCCATACCCACACAGTCCTCGATACGACCGTTGATGGAACCCGTCTGCTCAATCCAGGAAGCGCAACGGGAGCTGCTCCGGCCGACCGCGCGACGATGTATCGGGCCACCGTGGTTGACGGACAATGTACCGTGACGCTTCTTGAGGACGGGACACCGGTCGATTGCTAACCCGACAACGGCGTGTTTTTCCCGCCGCTCGCCGAGGTAGTCACATGCACGTTTCGGCGGTCCAGGGTCTTCCGGAACTCCGTCCAGGCGACAATATTGCGACGCTTATTGATGATCGGACGACCGTAACCGACGATACTGTCGTCTGCATCTCGAGTACAATCGTCTCGAAAGCCGAGGACCGCGGCCGCGATCTCGTGTCGTTTTCTCCAGACGCGCGTGCCCGTTCGATTGCCGACACCCTCGATACCGACCCGCGGTTCGTTCAGGCTGTTCTTGAGGAGAGCGAGGAGTTGCTCATTACCGATCCGTTCTTGCTCACGGTCACCACCTTCGGGCACACGGCGCCGAACGCCGGCATTGATCGATCGAACGTGCCAAACGCCGATCTCCTGTTACTGCCGTTGGACCCAGACGAGAGCGCGTCGCGAATCCGCTCGCAGTTCGATGCAGATCCGGCCGTCATCGTGACCGATACCTGCGGCCGGCCGTTCAGACACGGACAGCGCGGCGTCGCGATCGGTCACGCCGGAATCCCGGCAGCACGCGACTGGCGTGGCGAGTCCGATCGAGATGGTCGTGAACTTTCAGCCACCGTCGAAGCTGTCGTTGACGAACTTGCTGCCGCGGCCAATGTCGTCACCGGCGAGGGTGATGGCGGCCGTCCGGTGGCCTTGATTGAGGACTTCGACTTTGGGGATCATGCGGAGTCAAACGCCCTCTTCCGTGATCGCGAGACGGACCTCGTCAGACAGGCACTCGCCGAGTGGACCTGAGTCCCGGTCGGAACCGTCAGTATCGGACGGGCTTTCACTGTGGAATGCTCCGGTAAGAATATGTACGGGATTGAACTCACGCCGGAACATCCAATCGACCGCATCGTTGATCTCGCGACGCAGGCTGAAGCTGAGGGATTTGAGGCCGCTCTCGTTAGCAGCCACTACTTCAATCGCGACCCCTGCATGACGCTTTCGCAGGTCGCCACCGCCACCGATGAGATTGCCATCGGCCCTGCAGCGACGAACCCATATGAGACCCACCCGGTCTCGCTGGCGTCGTCGCTCGCGACGCTTCAAGAACTCAGCGACGGCCGCGCAATCTTTGGGCTAGGGCCGGGCGACCCATCGGCCCTCTCGGCACTAGGGATCGACCGGGATCGACCACTCCGACGCGTGCTTGAAACGTTCAAAGTCGCCCGCGACCTCTGGGACGGCCAGCAGGTCTCAATCGATAGTACCTTCGAAGCGGTAGATGCCGACCTCAAGTACGCTGTTGAGGGCGAGATTCCCGTCTATATCGGTGCCCAGGGCCCACATATGATCCGCATGTCGGCGAAACACGCTGACGGGTTGTTGTTGAACGCTGCCCATCCCGCTGATGTCGCGTGGGCGGCCGACCGGGTTGAGGAGGGGCGCTCTGATCGACCAGAGGAGCATGGTGACTTCGACTTCTCGGTGTACGCGAGCGTCTCCGTCGCCGAGGAGCGAACCGCCGCTCGTGAGGCAGCCCGACGGCCTGTAGCGTTTATTGCCGCTGGAGCCCCCGAACCAGTGCTTACCCGACACGACCTCGACGCTGACCGGGCGGCGACGATCCGCGAGGCTATTGAATCAGGTGATTTCAGTACCGCCTTCGAGACGGTTACCCCGGCAATGATCGACGCGTTTGCAGCCGCTGGAACACCGGCCGAAGTGGCCGAGCGGCTTGAAGCGCTCCTTGCGCACAGCGATGGAATCGTCGTTGGCACCCCGCTTGGACCGGATCTTGAGACGGCGGTATCACTCGCCGCGGATGCCCTTGCGGACGCCCGATAGCGCACTACCGCATGAGGTCGATGATAGCCCCTCCAACAAGAACAACGGCGACAAGGCCCGTTACCCCGAGCAGGAGTGCCCCCGATACAACGAGAATAAACGATAACGGATCCGCGAGCGCCACCTGGGTGAAGATGCGTAGTGCAGTCAACAGTTCGTCGACCGGCCAGACCATACTCGGAGCGTTCGCCCCAGGCATCAAGGATTTACCGGACCGCGTAAGTACTGAGCTGTGCTAACATGCAAGAGACGACACTCACCGACTTTGCCGGATCGACGCTGACGATGCAGTACCACCCTGATGGGCAGTCGTGTCAGCGTTGCGGGCGGTCGGCCGAGCGCCGCTGGATTGCAGACGACCGCCTCGTCTGTCCACAGTGCAAGACCTGGACGGAGTCCGAGTGAGAGTCGGCCGGTGCGATTGCGCTCAGAGCTCGCGTCCTCTGATCAGAACGAGGATCGCCACAATGCCGACAAGCGCGATTGCACCACCAAGCACCATGAGTCCGAACTGCCCGCCTATCCCCGAGCCGTCGGGGTCAACAACGGTAACCCGCACCGGACCGGCGGTTCGATCGTTCTTCTCGGCAGTCAGGTTGAACTGTCCGGCCGTGGTTGCGTTAAGCGTCGCTTCGCCGCTCTCGTCGGTTTCCACCGTTTCCTCCCCGAGTGAAACCGTGGCGTCCTCAACCGGTCGCTCGTACTCGTCTGTTACCGTGACCCGTAATGTCTCGTTTATGACGATATTGTCGTTATCTGGGGTCACTACCAGGTCTTGGAGGCGTGTCATATTCGTGGTCAGCTCCCGATCGGCCTCTGCGAGATCAAGTGAGCGATTGATCGACTCGTATCCGTCCTTACTGAACGATATCGTGTAGTCGGTATTGACCGGCAAGGAGAGCGTCCGTGTACCGCGATCGGCCGATGTCTGTGTTGTTAACACCGTTTCATCATCGCTGATGACGCGAATGTTTGCGCCGATACTCTCGTTGAGGACCGCATCACGCGTTCGCACGTCAACGTCGGCGCTATCGCTCGTCAGCAGGATGGTCTCGGTGGTCTCGTTGTCAACCTGGAGCTCGGTCCGCACTGAAGTGTATCCGGGACGTGTCACCTCAACATCGTAATCGCCGGCCTCAATCACTGGAGTTTCGAATGTCCCGTCGGTGCCGGTCATGCCGTTGGCTGCCAACCGGTCGGCACTCCGCTTCCACATCCGAACGGTCGCGTTCTGTAGTGCTCCCTCGGAGTCGACAACCTCAATCGTCGCCTCGGCCTTTGGATAGAGGGTTGTCTCGACCCGGTCGCCCTCGTAGTCCTCAACCTCAATCGGATGGTTTCTGATATACTCCTCGTGGTTGATCTGAATGGTCAAATCCTCGTCGCGCGGCACCTCCATCCGAGCGACCCCGTCGACTAGCGATGGGCTGGATGTTTCGTTGTTGTCCCACTGTGCTGTCACTGTTGCGCCAGAGACCGGATCATCGTCGGGCGTCGAGAGCTCAACCTCAAGGACAACCCGGTCATCGGACTGCGCCGCAGCGGCCCCGGCGCCAACACCGATGGCGACCACAATGACGGCTATGGCGACAAGCGCAATACTCGCGCTTTGAAGCCGGTACATACGTGAGTGGTGGCGATGCCCCTCCTTAAACGCGTTCGGATATCTGCCGTCGCGACAGTGACCGACACGAACGCTGATTATTCTCCGGGGGAAATCCCGATACGATGGTTACGTGGAAGCGGGACTTCGCGAGTGGACTCATCGTACTCGCCCCGGTGATCATCACCGTCTGGGTGGTTGTGTGGCTTTACAATACCATCGCGTCAACGCCATTTCTGGCCGTTATCGACGAGGCTCTCTTGGCCCAACTCGGCGCCGCTTGGGCGGTAGAGTTCGTCCGTGTGATCCTCACGCTGGCGGTGTTCCTGTTGGTTGTTCTCGCGGTCGGCTATCTGATGCGCACCGCCATCGGATCGGTCGTCGAGTCCCGCATTGATCGGGCGATCAACCGTCTCCCTGGGCTTCGGATGGTCTATAACGCCTCGAAGATGGCCGCCGAAACCGCACTCGCAGGGACCGACTCATTGCAAGAGCCGGTCAAGATCGAGCCTTGGGATGGTATGCAGATGACTGCCTTCCGCACGGGCAAACGGACCGACGACGGACGGGTGGTCGTGTTCATGCCTACCGCCCCGAATATCACGACCGGATTCGTCATAGAGGTCGATGAACAGGATATCACCGAGACCGACGAACAGGTTGAGGACGCGCTTACCCGACTGCTGAGCGCCGGATTCGGCGACAGCCGTCGGGGTGCCGACTCCCCTGTCCCCGGTGGGTCGTCACCGACGCCCGACAGCCCGACCCCGGACATCGACGACTAGCCGTCCTGTAGGCGACGGTTTTTATGTCTCGCTTCCATGCCTCTTGGTACGCGAACCCGCCCCAGTGTAAAAGTTGAAATGAATATTAACATTTTTGCGGTGGCACCCTGACACCTGATATACATGTCTGATGAGGTCGCTAAAGGGCTCGAAGGCGTCGTCGTTGCGGAATCCGAGTTGAGCTACATCGATGGCGCGGCAGGGACACTACTCTATCGTGGCTATCCGATCCAGGAACTGGCCGAGCGGGCGTCCTTAGAGGAGGTTCTGTATCTGCTCTGGGAGGGTGACCTCCCGACGCGCGAGGAACTTGAGACCTTCTCGACACAGATCCGGTCTGCACGCTCAATTACGCCGGGGGCGATCGACACACTCGAAACACTCGCCGAGGAGGGCGCTCATCCGAT
>JBKHFN010000054.1:0-8043 GCA_046540195.1 Salinarchaeum sp. | reverse complement strand
CCGGTCAAGTGCCCGCTCGAAGGTCGACTGTTGACTCCGGTCGTACAGCGTCGCTGCAGGATGGATTCCGATCACGACCGTGCGGGTCGTTCCATTAATTGTCGTTTCGACAACCGTTCCTGCCTCTGAGGTTACCGTCACGTCACGCCCAAGTAGATGTTCGCTTGGTACCTTCCCAAGTGTAAGAATCACGTCTGGGTCAACGCCCTCGATTTCGGCCACAAGGTACTCCCGACAGTTGCTCAACTCTGTTGTCGTCGGGTCGCGATTCTCTGGTGGATGACACCGTACGCAGTTGGTGATCCGGACGGCTGATCGCAGCAGTCCCCGATCTTTGAGCGCCGCCGTAAGGGTATCGCCGCTACGGCCGACGAAGGGCGTTCCCTGTTCGTCTTCACGCGCACCGGGGGCTTCGCCGATAAGCATCATCGCTGCATCTTCAGCGCCGGTTCCATTGACGATCTGTGACCGCGAGGCGACCAGTTCTGGGCACCGCTCGCACGCGCTCACGACCAACTCATCGTCGGACATATCGGCTGTTGCGCTGGTACGGGCTTAAGCCCTATTAGCCCCGGACGATCACATATTCAACTCCGGCGTAGTTGGGCGGCCCCTCGGGCGACGAGTCGCGCGACGCGTACCGGCTCCGGTCGACCACCTTCCGGCGTATACGCCGCAAGCACCCGCTGGGTCTCTGGCTCATCGAGTTCGACAGACCGGGCGTACACCGTCTCATCGTTGAGATCAAGCGGTTGTCGCGCCGGCAGTTGCCGGTATCGCTTGAGCCGGTCGGCCAACCGTTCGCCCTCAAATGCAGCCTGTAACGCCGATTCGAGCCCCTGACTCGCCTCGAAGGTCACTGCAATGACCGGTCGATCCGTTTCTGCTGCGACAGCCTCGAGATCGACGATATTGTACCACGCCAGTGCGACTCCGGCGAGGATGACATATCGAATATCCTCACGGTCAAGCCGTCGGTACAGCCGGACGATGGCCGCTGTGACGTCCGTTCCCCCGACCGTGCAGGTGTCAGTTGCGATGCCATCGACGACTCGATCCGCTCGCACGACTGCTCCAGCAAGTGTGCTTTCGTTGTCTCCATGGGTGAATGATTCGGCGATTCCGAGTGCGCGACGCCCTGGCTTCATCAGCCTTCCTGTCTACTGACCGGTGTCGGTGAAAAAGAGTCGCTCCGTGGCTCTCTGTGCCGTAGAACGGGTGATCAATGGGCGTCCTCGTCGTCCCGGATGTCCTGCAGACGATTGATCAGTTTGTCGTTCGATGCCCCGATCTCGTACTCGACGTTTCCGTTATGATCGGCATCCGCAGTGGCCATCCCATCGTCGTCAATGTCTGTCTCGATCTCCTGGTTTTCTTGTTCCGACTCGTCGTAGCTCCCGAACCCCATGTTCATTAGTAACTAGCTATTCGAGCCGTAAAAGCATCCCGCCGAAAGTGCACGTTGGGCGGTTGCCTTTATGTGTGCGTCAACAAATCCCCACGCATGTCCACCGTCACGAACGTTACTACCGGTGCGGAGACCTTCACCTGCAACGCGTATCTCCTCACCGGTGACTCGCCCGTACTCATCGATGCTGGGGCGATGTCAGGTGTCGTTGATGTTATCGCCGAATATACTGACCAGCTTTCGGCCGTCGTTCTCACCCACCAGCACGCTGATCACGTTGAGCAACTTGATGCGGTGCTTGATGCCTTCGATGCGGACCTCTGGGCGCATGGATCGCATCCACGCCGCACCCGGACCCTTGCGGACGGGGATCACATCCAGCTTGGTGATGATTCCTATGAGGTGGTCCACACTCCGGGCCATGCCGACGATCACATCGCGCTTGTCGGCGCAGAACGAGTATTTTCCGGCGATGTCGTCGTCTATGCTGATGGAGCCTTCGATGGTGGTAGCTTCGGCCGGACTGACCTTCCAGGTCAATCACGAGACCGACTCATCGCGTCGCTTGAAACCCTCCTTGAGCGGCTCCCGGAGACGGTCGATCAACTCTACCCTGGACACGGGCCATCGTATGACGGCGATATCCACACCGTGATCACGAAGGCGCTTGCCCGGGCGCGACGACATGACCCGAAGTATCCAGAGTAACGAAAAGAGCGGCGGTCGTCCTCAAGCAGCGCGCGACTCCTTGGCCTTCGGCCGGAGCTTGTCGTGACCGCACTTGCGACACCGGCTGGCGTCTTTCGGGTTACGGGCGTTACACCGCATACAGATCTGTTTCTCAAGGAGCCGCTTCTCGGCGGGTTCGAATGACATACATAGTAGTACGCGCGGTGGTCTCAAAAGACTTTCCGAGTCTGCTGCCGGCGGCTCACACCGAGAGGCCGGCGACTAACGTGACCATCGCCGAGAGCACGATAATAAGCACCGTAATTAACTGGACATCAATCTCGTCAAGAATGCGCTCAACGATCCGGACATTCGTCCGATGGACTGCCCAAAACAGCGATAATGAGAGATAGTGTGCCCGGAGCAGCGTTCCGGTGACCCCGGATGCCGACTCGACTGCCGGTGGTGACCACGAGACCGCTGAGGCTCGTGTGTCCGCTTCTTCCTCTGGAGGGGCAATCGCGTCCGTCGATGCCGCCTGGGCCGTCGTGTCGGAGCGTGTGAGTGCCTCGGCGTCGACATCTTCGAACATCGACGACGCACAGAAGACGCACATTGACTGGGTGGACTCATCCTCAAGACTGACGGTCACCAGCTCGGATTCAGCTACCGGCTGGCCGCAGAACTCACATTTGTGGCGATCGGCCGCGGTTGTCGGCTGGTCGGTGCGGTCAAGTTCCACATCACGCTGGGTCACGATCATCACGTCCGGGCTCGGACTCACCACCGATTGACGGCTAAGGGTCTTAGGCACTTTGCAAGGCGAACGTGTGGCTCACCGCGTTCGTGACGCGCCGGTCTCGCCCGTTTGCGCCCACGGACACAGCGGATCACTCGCGAACGGCGAGCCGGTCACGGCGTAGGCGCGTGAGCGCGATCCGCCGCACGTCTCTGTCATCGGGCAGTTTCCACAGGGACCCTCAAACGACGCACGGTCGCGGAGCGCCTCCATGATCGGCGCGTCTTGGTACAGTTCCGGGAGCGACTGTTCGCGGACGTTACCGGCGCTTTCGGGGAGGAATCCCGACGGGTAGACTTCGCCGGTGTGACTGACGAATACAAAGCCGTTTCCGGCGCCCGTTGAGCCGACACGTCCGGAGCCGATCCCCTCCTCATCGGCGATTCGCTTTGCCACTCGTCGGTAAAACGGGGCCTCGACGGTGATCACGCGATACGGCGCTGACTGGCTCCGGCGGTAGAGCCACTCCATAACTTCGTGGGTCCGCTCTGGGCTGAGCTGGGCGAGTTCCTCACCGCGACCGATCGGCACTAGGAAGAATACCTCCCACATCGCCGCATCAAGACGCTCGGCTCGGTCGGCGATCTTCGGGAGCTCGTCGACCGTCTCGGCGGTCACGGTCGTGTTGACCTGAATCGACAACCCGACCTCACGGGCGTATTTTGCGGCGTCGATCGCCGTCTCGAAGGTTCCCTCCTCACCGCGGAATCCATCGTGTGCTCGGGCGCTCGCGCCGTCAAGACTCACGGCCATCCGTCCAACACCGATTTCTGCGAATCGATCGATCACCTCGTGTGTCAACGTCGATGTCGTCGCCGGGGTAACTGAGGGTGTCACCCCGATGTCGACCGCCGTCTCAAGCAATTCGAAGAGATCTGGCCGCTCAAGTGGATCTCCCCCCGAGAGCACGAGAATCGGCTGTGGATCGAACGACGCGATCTCCTCAAACAGCGCGGTCGCCTCCTCGGTTGTCAACTCGTCTGGGTGGCGATCTGGGGTAGCCTCTGCCCGACAGTGATCACATGAGAGTCCACAGGCCTGTGTTGTCTCCCAGGTTACGATGAGCGGCGCTGTCGAGTAGTCCCGTTCCCCTGGGTGGCCACCGGTACTCGACGTGCCGGGGTGTCCCGACGTATCCGTATGCGGGGATCCGCCCGGATGTCCCCCTGTCGTGTCGTCGTCGTGGTGTGGTCGTGCCATCGCTCTTTGGAATCGGAACGCGCTATCGTTGTTTCAACGCGTCCCAAGTGGTGCACGTTGCTGATTGACGCTCAGTAAAAAACCTTGAGTTCCGGGTAGGCTGATCGACAGAGGCTTGTCAGTGGCGTCCAACCCAAGCGCGTGCGTCGGGTCACCGTCTATCCGGACAAGGAGGCGATCGTCACATTCGATCCGTCGATCACCTTCCGGTGTGTTGAGGAGTGTACGTGGTGTTGTCACCATGGGGTGTTGCTGTACGGACCGGACTTCAAGGAGCTAGCCGCTCATGCCGACCTCTCGGAATCCACGACGAGTTTTCGCGGTGAGCGGTTCGTCCGCCGTGAGCCGGCAGATCACGACCACATCGCCGAGGATGGACAGGCCTGTCACTTCCTGCGTGAGGATGGTCGGTGTGCGCTCCATGCCGAGGTTGACTGGAAACCAACGCGCTGTTCGGTGTTTCCATTACACGTTGAACCGGACGGTGACGCACTCCGCGTCTCGATCCGTGATGAGGCAAACGAGCACTGTGAGGGGCTTGACGTGGGCGAGCATCGACTCATCGATCATCTCGCGGACTTCCTGCCGCCGGTACTTTGGGAGTTACCCCGTCCAGAGACCGACCGCGTTATTGGTTGAGCTGTCCTCGGACAGCGTTTGTCGCCACTTTTGAAGCGCGTTGAGAAAACACTTAAGTACGTTCTGTGGCGAGAAGGCCCGTAGACGCCGCGATGGTCCGGAAAAAGACGCTCAGTCCGAGTGGTGCCAAAGGCGAAGACGGGGAGTACCACAACGTTCACGTCAATCTCCACGAAGACGAACTCGCCGTCGCCGGGATGGATATTGGCGATGAGGTGTTTGTTCGGGTTCGTGAAGACAAGATTATCATCCAGAAGGCCGACCAAGACGAAGTCGAACACGAATTCTGATTCGAGTGCGAACGGATCGCGGTGTGTTTATATCGCTGCCGGCGCCAGAGTCTGTCGATGGGGGCGTATGACCTCGCTAAGCGTGTCCTGTTCACACTCCCGCCGGAGGTCGCCCACGAACTGGCGATAACCAGCATGGCGACCGTCCAAGAGACGCCAGTTGAGCGTGCGATGGCCGCCTTGAGCCAGGTAACCGACGACCGACTCGAAGTGTCGACCCTCGGCTGTGAGTTCCCTAATCCAGTCGGGATCGCCGCCGGGTTCGACAAGAATGCCCGGGTTCCGCGGTCGATCGCAGCACTCGGATTCGGCCATCTTGAGGTCGGTGGGGTTACCGCCCGACCTCAACCGGGTAACCCACGTCCGCGACTGTTCCGTCTTCCCGAGGATGAGGCGTTGATCAACCGGTTTGGGTTCAATAACGAAGGGGCTGACACTATCGGTGCGCGTCTTAAAGCGCACACGCTCCCGTCGATCCCGATCGGCGTCAATCTCGGCAAGTCAAAGACCACCCCGCTAGAGGCGGCCCCAGCGGATTACGCCTATACCTACCAACAGGTAGCCGATACCGGCGACTTCTTCGTTGTTAACGTCTCAAGCCCGAACACTCCTGGACTACGTACGCTCCAGGATCGTGAGCCGCTGGTGAACATCCTCTCGCGGTTAAAAGAGGCGGGTGCATCGCCACTGTTGGTGAAACTCTCGCCCGATCTCACCACGTCGGCGACCGAGGACGCCCTTTCAGTTGTCCGGGATCTGGATCTCGACGGTGTCGTTGCCGTCAATACGACGACCGATCGCCCGGCTGATCTGCAGCACCCCAACAAAGTCGAGGACGGTGGGCTCTCCGGTACGCCGCTCGCTGAGCGAGCCACCGAGCGAATCCGATTCGTTGCCCAACGGGTCGATGTTCCGGTCATCGGCGTCGGGGGTGTCGCCTCGGCGGAAGATGCCTACCGAAAACTCCGGGCCGGCGCCGATCTTGTGCAACTGTATACCGGCTTTGTTTACGAAGGCCCAGCACTTGCCCGCCGGATCAACGCCGGACTCTTAGCACTGCTTGAGGCCGATGGCTTTGACAGTGTTGAGGCGGCCGTCGGTGCCGACCTTGATTGATCGCCGTAGTCGGTGGCGTTTTATCACTGGCTCTGTTTGTTCTGGTACCTTCTCTCATGTCCTCACCATCGGGCCGCAACGTGCTTGGCGAACCGCTCGCGACCTGTAGTGACGACCCGACGACTGGATACCTCCGCGACGGGCAGTGCCATCACCTTCCCCAGGATCCCGGCCGGCATGAGGTCTGTGCGGTCGTCACCGACGAATTTCTCCAGTATAGCAAGGCACAGGGGAACGACCTCATCACGCCGCGTCCGGCGTTGAACTTTCCGGGACTCGAAGCAGGCGACCGATGGTGTCTCTGCTTGCCCCGGTGGCTTGAAGCCCGCAAGGCTGATGTCGCCCCACCAGTCGTCCTTGAAGCGACACACGAGGCTGTGCTCGGTCAGGTCGACTTGGAGGTGCTCAAGGCCTACGCGGCCTCTGAGTGATCATCGAAGGGCCGACAGTTCGAGTTCGAATCCGACAACGGGTACCTCAAGGTCGTGTTCAACGAGCACCGTCGGGTGGAACTCGCCGACAACGCCGGCGACTGTACCGTCAATGACAACATCGGCGGCCCGTCCGTCGATAAATGATGGGTGCTCTGTCGGGGGCGTGGCCAGATCGACGCCGAATGCGTGTGTCAGCGCCTGGAGGCGTCCGCGGGCGTCCTCGTAGGAGGCGTCGTGACGGGCAAGCACACCAGCAACCGACCGCCACTCGGCCACGCCCGTGTTCTCTGTAGGATCAACGCCAGCAACCAGTCCGATTTCGGCCAAGTCCTGCGGATACGTTCGATGGGTGTTGCGTTCGAGGACCATCAGGAGAGACGGCAACGCCCAGGTGCGAAGAATTGTGTATTCTTCGCTGTAGGGCTCTTTGATGGTCGGCGGCACGGCAACGCCGACGGCTTCCTCGCTCACTGACTGCTCGGCATGAGCCCCACGCCAGTCGGCAATCTCGACGGTGTTGTCCGCCCGGTCGAATTCCCCGGGCACCGGAATGGGCAGACGCATCCGTTCGAAGGTGTTTGCCTCGTTGCTCATGTGGAAGTTCAGTGTATCCTCAAAGCCCATTCCGACCAGCGTTGTTCGAACGGCCTCCTCAAGTCGCGACCGTTCGTGGCGTTTGCCGACCGTCGACACGTCGGGATACCGGGGCGTGAGCTCGTTGAATCCAAAGGCCCGGCCGAGATCGTCGATCACGTCGACGGGGTGGAGCACATCGACCCGGTACGGCGGGATCTGAACGTCGTAGACTAATCCGTCGTTCGTGTCGACGCGCTCGGCATCGAGCCCGGCGCGTTCGGCCAGATCGATCACCTCCGCTGGATCAAGATCGACACCGAGCATCGTTTCGATTCGGTCGTGAGCGACCGTTTTTGTGCGCACACTCAGGTCTGGCCGTTCAAGCTGTGTTCCGGCGTACTTGCCGGCGTTCGCGTCGTCATAGTCGACTGTGACGGCCTCGACGGTAGCCCCCCGTGCATCAAGCGCGTAACACACGATGGCGAGCATATGGTCGATCGTCCACTGGTCGGTGCCGGTCATCTCGACGAACAGCTCGCGGCTGTTCGTGGTAACCTCCGTCCGGGCCCCGTTGATCACCGGTGGGAATGAGAACAGCCCAAGTTCATCGTAGATTGCCGGCATGACATCGTACTCAGCCACAATCGAGGCGTACTTATCGCCGATTGGATGTTCCTCAAGCACCTGCTGTGGCGTCATCTCTGCGTCGGCGTCCAAGGGGACGAACGTGTCACCGTCGGGGTCGACTCCGGTGTACCGGATGCGGCTTCCGCCGCTGTCGTCGGTCAACCGTTCGCCTTTGAGCATCGTCAGATCGTGGATCCCGATCGCCCCTTTGGCCCGACCACGGCCCATCGTCGCATGGAGTTTTTCTTGGAGCTGGATCAGTGACTCCAAGCCCTCCTCGTCGAG
>JBKHFN010000053.1:0-8086 GCA_046540195.1 Salinarchaeum sp. | reverse complement strand
CCGGTAATCAGTACATCCGCCCCGACGGCCGCTGCCTCCTCAATCCAGTCGGTCCCGCTCCCGGTGACAATCGCGACCTCCTCGACCGTCTCGGGGCCGAAATCGAGCGTCTGGACGGACTGTCCACCAGTTGGTAACGCCGTCTCAAGTTCAGTTGCGATGTCCGCAAGCGCACGAGGCTCGGGAAGTCGGCCACGCTGGCCACCGTATTCCGGGCCAATTTCGCCGAACGGCGCCCGGTCGACCAGGCCGAGTCGGTCGCCCAGCTGAGCGGCGTTACCCAGCTCTTGGTGGCCGTCAAGTGGAAGATGGACGGCGTAGAGGTCGATGTCAC
Source organism: Salinarchaeum sp. (assembly GCA_046540195.1). Taxonomy (GTDB): domain Archaea; phylum Halobacteriota; class Halobacteria; order Halobacteriales; family Salinarchaeaceae; genus CAZFMU01. Next base: position 7,752 of record JBKHFN010000053.1, on the reverse strand, counting down.
CGGCAACGAGTTCGGCGATAGCGTCATACGCACGATCGGTGACGCGATCAAGGCCGCCAAAGACCACGCCGTGATGGGCAACCAGCAAGTCGACATCGTGCTCGCGGGCTGTCTGGATGGTCGTTGTCGCCGCATCAACGGTCACTGCAGCCCGCTCGACCGTCCCGGTTGGACGGCCCACCTGAAGACCGTTGGCACTTGGGTCAAGATCGGCGTATGCATCAACACGAAGTTCATCGTCGAAACGCTCGACGATCGTCGCGAGGTCCATATCGCGCGTTCGGCCGGTTCAACAAAGGGGATTGTGGTTGTCGTGGATCACTCCGCAGCGTGGTCGTAAACGAAGCGTCGGAGGAGTTTAGCGCCAAGCGCGGCGGTCTGGCCGTCGTCGCGGTCGTTTACCTCGACAAGATCCATCCCAACCGCCTGTGGGGCGATCGTCCGGACGACCGACCGGACAGTCCATGGTGTCAACCCAAAGGGCTCCATCGTCCCGGTGCCCGGTGCCGCCCCGGGGTCGACTGCGTCGATGTCGACGCTGAGGTACGTCCGGCCGTCAAACTGTGGGACCGTCCAGTCGGCGACCGCCTCGGGTGAGACGACCGTCACGTCGGACTCGGCTGCCCGGGCCCACTCAGGTTCGCTGCCCGCTCGAGCACCGACGACATAGAGTTCCTCGGCCACCTCAAGCGCCCGTGCCATCGCACAGGCGTGATTGAGCGCCGTGCCATGATAGGACTCCCGGAGATCAAGATGAGCGTCAATGCTCACCACGACATCGGGATCAAGCGCGCGGATCGCGGCGACAGAAACAGTATGCTCACCGCCGAGGACCAGCGGCGTACGCCCCGCACGGGCCGCCTCTGCGAGGACACCCTCAAGATAGCCGAGGTACGTCGACTGGTCATCGAACGGCTCGACATTGCCGTGATCAGCAACACCGAGACGCGAAAAACGTTGATCGGTCGCCTGATCGTAGTCCTCGAAGGACTGGGCGAACCGCCGGAGTCGGTCTGGACCGGTACGCGTTCCCGGCTGGAACGTGGTGGTGCGATCCAGCGGCGCCCCCACAATCAAGTATTCGGCCGCATCGCGATCGGCTGTTGCGCCAGGGAACTCGTCGGTCACGCCTCAACGATCTTGCGCTGGTCCTCCATCTCGAGGTATTCGATGTTGTCGTCGGGCGCAAGATCGATATCCTCGGGGACCTTGATCGTGATGGTCTCATAGGTATCAAGATCCATCACCTGGGCGATGTCGTCGCTCTCCATATTGACGACCTGGCCCTGCTTGCGGTCGATGATCGGGACCCACACCTTGGTGTCGACGGGCTGGCTCATCGAGCGCTTACGTCCATCGAAGACCCCCTCGGCCTCAATCCGGGCTTTTGCGCTGCCGTGTTTGCCTGGACTGGCCGTGCTGTAGGAGTTGATTTTGCAGGCCGTGTCGTCGATCATGACGTAGTTACCTTCCTGAAGGTCTCGAACTTCCGTCTGCTGTTTGGCCATACGGGCCCGTAACCGGAGGGTATTCATAAACGGTTTGGAACCCGGCATCCGCGAACTCACACGAACACGCGCCCGAATGGGCCGTATGGATCCGTTACTTGAGCCCGGTGGTCCGCCTCTGGACGGTGCTGGCCGTCTTCGGGATGAGCACCGGCCCGGACCCGGGACAGCACCCGGTCGACAGCTGTGGAGATGCGTCACGGAAGGGCAGCGTCGGTGGGCCGGACTCGCGATCCTCACAATGACACGACTGGAGAGTGCCGGGCGGGAGCCGATCAGTTCGAGTCGTCGTCCTCGTCGGCCGACGCAAACTCCTCGAAGCTCTGGCGACCGAACTCCGGTTCGACCTGGAACTCCGTCGAGGGGCCGCCGGCACGGAACGACCGGACGAGGAGGTATCCGATTACGACGGTTCCAGTTCCGACGACGGCTGTTGCCTGAACGGTCGAGAAGGCATATAGAAACGAGGTTGAGAGCACACCCGCAGTAGTGAGCATCCCGTAGACAACGCGTTTTGTGAGTCGCTGGAGCCGACCGTTTGAGTCCTCGATATCGACGTTGACGTGGAGATTCTCGCGCTCGATCCGATCAAGCGTCTGCTCGAGTTTTGGGGGCACACGGATCGCCGCCGAGCCAGCGTCTCGGACGCGCGACCCAACCTCGGTCGCCACCCGCCGGACTGTCTCTTCGCGGTAGCCCTGCGCGGAGAGATAGCCGGTGGCCGTGTCGATGAAATCGAACTCCGGATCGAGGGTTACACAGACCCCCTCGGTAATCGTGCCGACGCGCATCACCAACGCTAACTCGCGTGGGAGGCGGAAGGGGAACTCGTAGATCGAGTCTTGGACCTGCTGGATGATCCGCTGGACGCGGTACTGGTCAATCGTCTCGCCGCGGGCGTTCTGGATGGCCAGTTCGATGACCTCGGCCATGACCGCCCGGTCCGCGGTTGGCGAGAGTGTCCCCATCTCGACCATGACATCCAGGATCCGGTCGATATCGCGGTTCGCAACGGCGACATAAAACTCGACGATCTTCTGTTGGAGAAATTCGTCAGCCTCGCCAGACATCCCAAAGTCATAGAACACGATCTGGCCGTCCGGTCGGACGGCAAGATTTCCCGGGTGAGGATCAGCATGGAAGACCCCGTCCTCGACGATCATCTGGAGGTAGGCTTCAGCGAGCCGTTCAGCGACTGCCGTCCGGTCGATTCCGGCTTCTTCGAGTGCCGCGAGATCGTTGATCTTGATCCCCTCGATGTACTCCATTGTGAGCACTCGATCGGAGGAATGCGAGGCGAGCGAGCGGGGGATGAGGATATCCTCGGAGTCAGCAAAGTTCTCTCGAACCTCATCAAGGACCATCCGCTCGCGCCCGTAGTCCATTTCCTCACGAATCGTCTTGTCGAACTCGTCGGTCAGATTTTCAAGCGAATACGCTCGAGCGTCATCAACCAGCCGTTGGAGCAACGGGATGAGCCACCGGATCACCTGTAGGTCGGCCTGGATGAGTTGCTGGACGCCCGGCCGGCGGACCTTCACCGCAACGGGTTCGCCGTCAACCTGTGCTTGGTAGACCTGGCCAAGGCTAGCGCCGCTAATGGCCTCGGTGTTGAACTCGTCAAAACGCTCCGCAACCGGACCGAGGTCCTCTTCGATGAGTGCTTCGACCTCTGACCAGTCGGCTGGTGGAACGTCATCTTGCAACCGAGAGAACACATCGACGTACTCTGGCGGCAGCACGTCCGGGCGAGTCGAGAGCAGCTGACCAAGTTTGATGAACGTCGGCCCGAGCGAGACCAGTGACTCAAGGAGGTATTCAGCTCGGCGACGTCGGGTCTCCGAAGAGACCGTTCGGCTTCCGCCGATGATAAGAAATCGTCGACGGTCGCGCAGATAGCCAACAATCAGCGGCAGAAAGTACCGCAGAACGAGCACGAACCGCCAGTAAGACCGGAGTGACGCCATCCGAGACGATCAGGCCTCAACAGCAACCGCTGTTGGTGTGCGCTCGGGAACAGTAACGGTGAGGACACCATCCTCAAGATGGGCCGACGCGGCCGTCGGATCGAACGCCGGAGGGACCGGAAGCGTGGTGTCAAGATAGAGTTCCCGCTCCTCACGGACGTACTCCTCGTCGGCCTCGTAGGGCTTGGCACGGCGCGCCTCGATCTGGAGCCGATGGTACTCCCCCCGGACGGTCAGGGTTTCGGCGGTCACTCCGGGGAGATCCACGACGAACCGGAGCGCCGTGTCGCCTTCGAGGACGTCGACGGCTGCCGCCTCAGGGGGCCGGCCGACGATGGATCGTAGCATATCGTATGATAGGCAGCGTATACCGAAAAAGGCGGTGGTCCGCCCCGCAAGGCGACGACCGACGGCGTCGGGGCCGGGGCAAACATTCAGGGCAATCGCAGCCAACCCACGGGTATGACAGCTGATCCCCCGGATCGCAAGGCCTCCGGGTTCAAGGCACACGTTCCACTTGAGCAGGCTCGGGATGCGCTGCTCAATCGGGTCACGCCGATCCAGCGGACCGAGACGGTGGCGCTGGGGACTGCCGACGGCCGGGTTCTCGCGGAGCCGATCGTCGCAGACCGCAACGTTCCCGCCTACCGGCGGGCAGCCATGGACGGATACGCGCTCACCGCCGAGGCGACCTTCGGGGCAACCGATCGATCGCCATCGGTGCTTCGGTTGCGCGAGACGGCCGACCGACTCGACCGTGACGAGGCGACAGCCGTCCATACCGGCAGCGCGGTTCCAGCGGGAACCGACGCCGTCGTGCCGATCGAACAGGCGACGCCCCGCGGCGATGAGCTCGAAGTCGAGAGCCCGGTCGCGACGGGCGACAACGTGGCGCCGGTCGGCGAGGATATCAGTGCCGGCGAGCACCTGTACGAGCCGGGCGATCGGCTTGGACCAGCCGGACTGGGGGTGCTCAAGTCCATCGGCCGGACGACTGTTGAGGTCTATGCCCGGCCACGGGTTGGAGTCATTCCAACCGGCGAGGAGTTGGTCCAGCGCAATCCAGACGCTGGCGAGGCAATTGAGACCAACGGGTTGACTGTGTCGCGGTACGTCTCGCGGTGGGGGGGACACCCCGAGTATCGGGACGTCGTCACAGACGACCGCGACGCCCTCCGAGCGGCGATCCAGCGGGACCTCACCAAGGACCTTGTCGTGACGACAGGTGGATCATCGGTTGGAAAGCGTGATCTGCTCCCGGAGGTCATCGGAGACCTCGGGGAGGTACTTATCCACGGCGTCGGGCTCAAGCCGGGCCACCCAGTCGCGCTCGGGGTCGTCCAGTCAACACCGGTAATCGCTCTTCCCGGCTATCCGGTGTCCTGTATTGTCACGGCCATGCAGTTCCTCCGGCCAGCCGTGAAACACCTTCGGCGGGAGCACTCAGATCCGATTCCGACGACCCAGGCGATACTTGACGGGAAGATCCGAAGTAAACCGGGGATCCAGACGTTCGCTCGTGTCGAACTTGATCAAAGCGTAACCCCACCGGTCGCGGCCCCAATCCGTGCGAGCGGTGCTGGGGTGCTCTCCTCGGCCGCCCGCGCTGATGGTTGGGTTGTCGTGCCGGAACAACGGGAGGGACTTCCGGCTGACGAAACGGTATCCGTTGAACACTGGGAAGCGCATCTATGACTGACCGCAAGGAGTTTCGTGAGTTGGTTACCCCGGAGACGGCTGAAGCTGCTGTCACCGCGTTACCACTCGATCCAGGGACCGAAGAGCGGCCACTCAACGCAGCTCGGGGAGCGGTGCTCGCCGAACGCGTCGATGCCGCGATTGATGTCCCTGGTTTTGATCGAGCCACACTCGACGGATACGCCGTTAGCGCACAGGATACCTTTGGCGCCGACGAGGCCGATCCGGCCACCCTCTCAATTGTCGGGACAGTTGAAGCAGGCGAACAGCCACCTGGGACGCTTGAGGCCGGCGAGGCCATCGAGATTGCTACCGGTGCGGTGTTGCCCACGGGAGCCGATGCGATGGTTCCGATCGAACGCATTCGCGAGGCCGAAACGACGATTGAGGTTGAGACGGCAGTCGCTCCCGGCGATAACGTCGCTTTCGCCGGGTCAGACATCGCCGCTGGTGATCGCGCGCTCGGGCCAGGACGCCGAATCACGAGCCGCGAAATCGCCCTGCTCGCCGCTCTGGGCCGTGAGACGGTGACCGTACAGACGTCTCCAACCGTCGGGATCATCTCGACCGGACGCGAACTCGTTCAGCCAGGGAATCCGCTACAACACGACCATGGAGAAATCTATGATGTCAACAGCCGCTCGATTGCAGCGGCCGTCGCCGAGGTTGGGGGCGAACCGACGGTCTTCACGCCCGTGGGGGATGATCGGGCGGCAATCGCCGACGTCATCGATCGGGCAACCGAGACGTGCGATCTGGTGGTGAGTTCCGGCTCAACAAGCGCCAGTGCGGCTGATCAAATCTATCGCGTCATCGCGGACCGCGGCGAGGTGCACGTCCATGGCGTCAAACTCAAGCCAGGGAAACCAACGATCGTCGGAACGATCAATGACACCGGATACGTGGGACTCCCGGGGTATCCGGTCTCGGCGCTGATGGTCTTTCGCACCCTGGTGGCACCGGCACTCCGGACAGCTGCCGGTCGGTCAGCACGTGCAGCGCCACAGCGGACGGCCACAATGGCTCGTGAAGAGCGGTTTACCGAGGGACGTCGTCGACTCCTGCCGGTAGGCGTCGTTACGTCTGGGGACGGTGAGTTACTGGCATATCCGGTCGATCGAGGCTCTGGCGCGACGACCAGCATCGCCGCGGCCGATGGGCTTGTAACCGTTCCAGCAGATGTGTCATACCTCGCCGACGACGAGACGGTGACAGTCGAATTCTTCGCAGAGTCGATCCAGCCACCATCGGTCCTGGTGATCGGTGAGTCCGACCCGGCGGTTGGCCAGGCGCTTGACGCACTTGATCACCCACGGTATCGTCAGACCGGGACACGGGTAGGGCTTCGTCAACTCCGTGCCGGCATCCCGGATGTGGTAGTTGTGACCGGACCGTTCGACCCCGCCGCCGAGACCGTCGAGTTGGCCAGCTTTCAGCGGGACTGGGGACTCGTCGTTCCGGCCGGCAATCCTGACGAGGTTGAGGGACTGACGTCCCTGATCGACCGTGACCTCACCTTCGTCAATCGGGGTGCTGATGCAGGAATACGGGCAGCGCTTGACAATCGCCTAGCCGCGCTCGCTGAGGGGCGTGACACAGATCGACACACACTCGAAGCGGCAATCGACGGTTGGGGACAGACGACCCGTGGGCTTGAGAGCCCCGCCCGGGCGGTTCTCCGTGGGACAGCCGATGTCGGCGTCGGTATCGCGGCGACAGAGCGTGCGCTCAATGTCGAAGTGCTCTCACTCGGATCGCTCTCGGTGCGAGTCCTCGCTGCGTCGGATCGATACGACAAAGCAGGGGTACAAGCCCTCGAAGCGGCGCTTGAGACCACCCTTGGGTAGTTAATCAGTCGGCCGCAACGGTCGCCGATCGCCAGAGATCATCAAAGCTGTCAATGCGGTGATCAGCAAGCACACACTGTCCGCGGGTCTCGTGACTGTGGCGCTCGACGTGGGCGGCCGCGAGCTCGGCGTTCCATGCTGCCCCGATGTCACACGGGGAATCACCGACGAGGATGCCGTTATCGGACATCGTTGCGTGACTGAGTTGGGAAACAGCCCGATCGACTGGGTCGGGGTCGGGCTTCCAGCCGAGGTCATCATTACAGCAGATCACGACATCGAACCAGTCGCGGACGTCGAGGTGATCAAGCACGGCGTTCGTCAGGCGTGGCCGACAGTGTGTAACGATGCCACACGGGGCCTCTACATCAGCCAACAGTCGTGCGTCGTCGTGGAGATACGTTGCCTCAGCCCGTCGGACCGGATCCTCGATATCGTCGAAGACGCGCCAGAACCGCTCTCGGTCGACATCAAGACTGGCGAGGTACGCATCGCGTGACTCGCTCAACCCGTACCACAGAGTCGTCGCCTCGCGGTCGCTAAAGGGTCGGCCGAGTCGGTCGCCCAGGGTATCGAACGTCTCCCGTACGTACGGCCACTGGACATCGACGATCGTTCCGTCGAGATCGAGCACCCAGAAGTCGTACTCCGTGGCCGTCATCAACCGCCAGTAGCCGGTAGTCAAACAAGTGTCTTCCGGGGATACCAAAGCGGGAGGAGATGAGAGGGGGA
>JBKHFN010000052.1:0-8113 GCA_046540195.1 Salinarchaeum sp. | reverse complement strand
GTTTAAGGACAGTCAATGTCTCGTAGGGATACGATTCCTCAGCAACGGCTGCAACGGAGAACCCGGCCGCTGCCGCCTCCTCAACGACTGCGTCGATTCCCGTCAGCGTCGAGACCAACAGGAAGACCACTCCATCGGGGCAGAGCACCCGAGGGACTGTCTGAAGAAACCGATCGATGAGTTCGCGTCCCGAGTGTCCTCCTGAGAGAGCCACCTCCATCCAGTCGTCGAAGGCGGCCGCTGGCTCTTCAGGGAGATACGGCGGATTACACACCACGACATCGGCCGCGCCATCGGCAAATGGGGTCAGTAGGTCGGCGCGTACCACCTCAACGCCGCGGTCACGGGCGGTTCGGCAAGCGTGAGGATTAATGTCAGATCCAATAACCCGGGCATCGGTCTCGGCAGCGATTTGCGCGGCAACAAATCCGGATCCGGTCCCGATGTCGATCACGAGATCTGTCGACTGAATGGATTCACAGGCGGTCTGTGCAAGGAGATAGGAGTCTTCGGCCGGACCGTACACCTGTTCGGTGAGTCCACGACGCTCTCGCAGATCAGTCATCGATTGAGCGGGCAAGGCGAGCGAGCTCGGCGAACTCGGCGGGAGCCAGTGCGTCGGGGCGTTTCGAGAGCAGGGCCTCTGGTGCGGCATCAACAACCGCCTCGGGACTGTCAATCCCGGAGATATGCGCCGTGTTGCGGATGGCATTGCGAACGGTCTTGCGACGCTGAGTGAACAGCGCCTTGACAAACCGGAGGAAGAACTCCGTGTCGTCGATTGCGTAGGTCGGCTCACGCGGGACCGTTCGAACAACCGCGCTTTCAACGGCTGGTTGCGGGTCGAACGCCTCTCGGGGGACCCGTTCAAGGACCTCACAGGTGGCGTAGTGGCCGGCACTCACCGAGAGTCGGCCATACTCGGAGGTGCCGGGATCGGCGATCATTCGGTCAGCAAACTCGGATTGGACGGTGAGAACCAGCGGCCGGTTCGCCGGCAGCAACCGAAAGAGGATTTTACTCGAAACGCCGTAGGGAAGGTTCGACACCGAGGCGGTAAACGCCGGCAGGTCAACCTCAAGCGCGTCGCCCTGGACGACCGTCAGCCGATCAGTAGCGATTGCGTCAGCGAACTCCTCGCGGAGAAACCGGACGAGCGTGGCATCGCGCTCAATGGCTGTCACGTAATTGGCAACGGCGAGTAGGCGGTCGGTAAGTGCGCCCGTTCCGGCGCCAATTTCGAGGATGTGACTCGTGTCCGCGTCAATGTCCTCAAGGTACGTCGGGAGCCGGTCAAGGACGCGGTCGTCAACGAGAAAGTGCTGGTCGCGGTTCGGATCACCAGCGACGCCGGCTCGCGACCGCAACGCGTCGGGATCACGCATGGAGAAATTACTCCTCGCGCCGGGCGAAGATTCGGTACTTGAGATCCTCCGTCTGGAGCTCCTCAAGAATACGCTCGGCGATGACGCCCTTGGGATCGTGCAGCCCCGCAATCCGGTCCTCAAGGTCCTCGAAGCTATCAAAGGCTTCCCGTTTGCGTGCATCGAGGATGCCGTTGCGGAGCTTCTTCCCGATACCAGGAAGAAGATTCAGCTGGTGCAGCCGAAGCGTAATGGGTTGTGCATCGTTGAAGAATTCGACGAAGCGATCCTCTTGATCCTCAACAATCTCCTCGATGACGTACTCAAGCTCGGACTGGGCCCCTCCGGAGAGATCCTCATACTCGATTTCGCGCACCGACTCGATATCCGCGGCCCGGGCTGTCGGATCAACGGCCACCCGATCCCCGATGCTGACATCGGTACCCTCCGCGAACCCGAGTTCGAATAACCGGAAGGACTCCTCACCGACGGCGTAGCCTACCGGCGACTGTCCATAGCCCGGCCCGCCGCCGTCCTGACGGCCGTGCGCGAGGAAATCGAGCACTACCGCGTACGTCGAGGCGTCCCCTTCGGAGTCGCTCATTGCACGAAGGTTAGAGGACGGGATACGTGAATGTTACCCCACGAACGGTGCCCCACAGCGGGTGGCTCAGGCGTATCGTGCGACAGTATCGAGAATCGCGTCGAGCTCGTCGCCGGAAAGCGAGTATCGGTCCTGTGCGTAGACCGCCCGGAGTTCGTCCCGGGTCTGTGGCAGCAGATCGGCGATCTTGTGGGCAGTGGCCTCGGTGACCTTTTCGTGCTCTTGGAGGTCCTCGACGAGCGCACGAGCCTCCTCGGGGTCGAGAACAGCGAACCGGTTGGCGTGTTCGATTGCACGGGCCAACTCGTAGGTGACCTCCCGGTCCTGGGTAGCCCGTTCGCGCTCGATATCCTCAAGGAGTGCCTTGGCCTCGGCGGTCGTGAGATACTCCTCGTCGATGGTCTCTTTGAAGATCGTCATTCCTGTGCAACAAGGTGGGCCGGACTAACGAGGAGGGTCTTATGGGAGGTGTCCTCCTTGATGCGCACCTTGTACGCGGAGCCCTGCATACCGGTGACCGTTCCCGTGTACCCATTGAACCGCGGGTGGAATCGGCCGTCGGGGACGCTTGGGTCCAACCGGAGGTGAACCGTCTCACCGTCGTCGAACTCGGCGATTTGTCGCTGTGGCGGCGAACTTCCCCGGTCACGGGGGTCGTTCTTGAGTTTGTTTCGGGTGCCTTGCTGAGGGCCGTTCGATTTAGGCATACAGGCCGTTAACCGAGGATCCGGCTTAAAAGGTGTGTTCTGCGTCGCCGGGTCACGTCCATCGGTCCAGTCCGGTTTGACTCATGGCGGCGTCAATCCGATCAAGGCCACGGGTGACCTCGTCGGGGTCGATCCCGCACTCCTCAACAACATACGAGCGCGCCGTCTCAAGATCCGGATGGATGGTATTGGGAAGGTCGTAGTCGTCGGTGACCGGCGGATCAAGGAACAATTTGCGCAACCGGTCGGCGCGGGGGATCGATGCCTCCCGATCGAGCAACACCGCGTCGAGCGTGCCGTGTTCGCGGATAGCGTCGACTGCCGTTGTCGGGCCAAAGCCGCTGACGCCATCGTTGAAGTCGGTGCCACACAGCAACGCGACATCGATGAGTTGCTCCCGGGTGAGATCAAGCGTCGCAAGCGTCGCCGCGAGGTCCATCCGTTCGATTGGGCCATCACTTGTCAGGTCCCGATACGTAATGGGGGCGCCAAAGAGTAGCGTGTCGTAGTCCTCGCTGCCGACGGCATCAACGGCGTCGGTTGCCGCCATATGGGCGGCCTGTGCTTCACCCTCGGCTGGCGCGTCAACGATCGGGACACCGAGATGTGCAAGCAGCTCTCGAGACGTTTCAAGAATCGGCGTGGTCAGCCGCTGGGTCTGAGAGTCAAGTCGAGCGATTTCAGCTGCGTCCTCGCGTTCGCGGGCGGCTTCGAGTTCGGTCTCGCGTTGCTCACGCTGCTCGCGCCGTTCGGCGATTTCCTCGGCCTTGAGGTCCGAGGGCGTTCCATCGAAGACGAACACCGGTGTCACATCAACCTCAAGCAGCCGCGGTAGCCCCTGGATGATCCCGATGAGGTTTGGCACTTCGGTGCCCTCAGGAGTCGTATAGGCCTCTGTCGCGGTGAACCGAACGACGATCGTGAGATACCGGTACAGCCAGTTGTGTGCGTCGATGGCGACGGTCTGTCCGCTAATGTCCTCAAGTGGGATGGTCTCGATCGCCGCCAGATCACGGAGGTCGGCGTTTCCCATGGGATCAGGCGTCAGCGAGAAGCAGGCCGAGATACGAGGTGCGGATCTGTTCGTCTGGATTGAGCCCGAGTTCCTCAAGGCGTTCGACCGCACCGTCTCGGACGGCCTCATAGGCATCCTCAGGGGCGTCACCCTCGATCTCGACGAACTCACCGAGGCCCTCAACGGTGTCAAGGACGATCGTGTACTCCCCGAGTTGGTGGTACTTGCGGGTTTTCTTGACGGTTGCCGCCGGCGCAAAGCCAAGCCGGTCGAGGATGGCATCGAGGGCCTCACCATCGGAGACGGTCGTCTCGATCTCTTCGCGGGTCTTCGAGGCCGACTCGACAAGCGGCCCTTTGTATGTGACCGTCGTGGTCCACGTATCGACGTCAACGGGGTGTTCACGCCTGATGCGGAGTGCCTCGTCGGTCTCAGCGAAGTCCCGGGTTGGGGCGTCGTAGTAGGTATCCTCCTGTATCACGGTGTCGCGTTCGGTGGCCCCCAGGTGCTCGAGTCGCTCGCTGACATCAGCGTGGTCGGCTCGAACCTTCAACTCAACCTCGTACATGTCGCCTACCTTGCTCGCGGCAGTCATAAGGCTGGCTGCTTCGCTGGTCTGCGAAACGTGGCACTTAAATTCAAAACGCGGTACGACTATCGTATGACAGACGAATCAGAGCCCGCCAATGACGACGCGGAGGTCACTGAATCGACCGACGCGGAAGAGCCGACGGACGGGCTCGAGCCGGGACAGTTCGTCCGGGTTGACTTTACTGCACGAACCGTCGAGAACGGACAGCTTGTCGACACGACGGACGAGGAGGTCGCCCAGGCTGAGGGCGTCGATGAGGAGGACCGGTCTTTCGAGCCACGGGTCGTGATCCTTGGCGAGGGGCACCTGTTCCCCACAGTCGAGTCGGACATCGAAGGTAAGGACGTCGGTGATACGGGGTCAGTGACCGTTCCGGCGACAGAGGCCTTCGGCGAACACGATCCCGATGAGGTCCGGACCGTCAGCGTCGACCGGATCCCCGAAGACGATCGCTATCCCGGCGCTCACGTCGATATCGACGGCGAACATGGTCACGTCGAGACGATTATTGGCGGCCGCGCACGCGTCGACTTCAACCATCCACTCGCCGGCGCAGACATCGAGTACGACTACGAGGTTGTCGACGTTGTCGAGGACCGTCTTGAGCAGGCTGAAGGGCTGGTCGACGCCTATGTCGGCGTCTCGCCCGAGATGTCGATCGAGACGACCGAGGTCGAGGAAGAACAGCCCGTCGAGACGGAGGATGAGGACGACGACGAGCCGGAGTTCGAGATGGTCACCGTCGAGAAGGAGACGCTCTATATCGAGTCGACGCCACAGCTGACGATGAACCAGCAGTGGATGTTCCAGAAGCAGCAGGTTGCCGACGAGCTGATCGACCGCATCGGTGTCGATCGGGTCGTGGTGCGCGAAGTCCTTGAGAAGAGTCCTGCGAGTCCCATGGGTGGCATGGGTGCCGGCATGGGCGATATCGACCTCGAGGAGGCCATTGAGGACGCCGACGTCGACGTTGACGCCGACGAGCTCGCCGAAGAGCTCGACGCTGAGTAACCGCCGCCGTTCACTCTCCTGTCACCGGAACCATCCGGTCATTCTGCCGAGCGCTCCGGCGTATAGTTGAAACTCTCTATCAGAGATATCCATTCAGGATAGAGGAGGTGAGTGCGTGGGACCGGATTTGAACCGGCGGACCCCTACGGGACAGCGCCCTCAACGCTGCGCCGTTGGCCTGGCTTGGCTACCCACGCGCACGGTGCCTCACGAACAGAGGCTCCACTCACAGGTTCGACGCGGGTGCCTTATAGGCATCACGATTCCGCTGTCGGATTGAACATGGAGACGCCGTCACGTGTGGCGGATCACGTTTAATACGGACTCGGCCCTTAGGAGTAGGTATGGCTAAGTACACCACAGGCGACTCCGTCAGCGATGACACGGCGGACGCCTGCGAACTCTGTGGGACGCCCTCGGACTCGCTACGACGGGCGACCGTCGCCGGCGCATCACTACTGGTGTGTCCAGCGTGTGCGCCACACGACGACGACGGCGGCGACCAGCAACACTCACAACACGAGCGGTCAGAGCGCTCGGAGACTACGGTCGCTGCCGGATCGACCCCGCTGTGGGACGGAGACTCAGAGCACTGGGAAACCGAAGGAACCGGATACGACGACGATCCGCTTCCGTATCTCCTCAACGACTACGGCACCCACGCGGAGGAGGCTCGACAAGCCGCCGGCCTCAAACGTGAGGAGCTCGCCGAAGAACTCGACATCGAGACAGACACACTACTGGCGATCGAGCAGGGGCGGGCCGCTCGCGCCAATGTTCCTGGCTCGATCATTGCCGCCGTCGAGGACCGCCTTGACGTGACGCTGTCCGAGGAGTGAGCCTCCGGGCACGAACAGCGAACACACCCCAGACCAGAGTGATTTATTCGCTGGTGTCGTTAGCCGGAGACATGGCCGCCCAGACGACGGCACACGACATTCGACACCACAAGGGGGAGCCGCCCATCACCATGCTGACCGCCTACGACGCGCCGACAGCGACACGCGTCGACGCGGCTGACATCGATATCATTCTCGTCGGCGACAGCATGGGGACGGCCGTACTGGGCTACGAAACGACGCTTCCAGTAACTCTTGAGGAGATCGCCAGTCGGACAAGCGCGGTTGCCCGCGCCACCGAGGAGGCGCTGGTCGTCGCGGACATGCCGTTTCTCAGTGTCGGACTAGACCGTGCGGAGAGCCTGCGGAACTGCGGACGGATGCTCAAGGAGGCCGATGCTGGTGCGGTAAAGATCGAGTCGGGCCCGCACACAGTTGACCTCACTGCAGACCTCGTCAAATTGGGCATTCCAGTGATGGCCCACGTCGGGTTGACCCCACAACGGGTGCACGAGGTCGGTGGATACACCCAACAGGGTGATGATCCCGCAGTGGCCGAGGAGATCCGTGAACTCGCCATCGCACACGAGGAAGCTGGTGCCTTCGCGGTCGTTCTTGAGCATGTTCCCCCGGCGGTCGCCCAGGCGGTCACCGAGGAGGTGTCGATCCCGACGATTGGCATCGGCGCCGGACCGGCGTGTGACGGCCAAGTGCTGGTGCTCAACGACGTGATCGGGCTCGGCGAGTGGTCTCCACCGTTCGCCAAGCAGTTCGGCGACGTTGGTTCGGCGGTAACGGAGGCCGTCGAAGCGTACGCCGAGGCGGTGCGAACCGGCACGTTTCCGACCGACGATCACCTCTAGAACATGGCGGCTCGGCTGAACCCGTCATCACACGGGGCTCAGTGCGGGGGTAGAGTCCTCGTCATCGCCGCCAGTACTGGATCTATCGAGGGACGGCAAAGGGCTGCTGGACCAAGATTAGGACAATATTTATATATTTGAAGCACTAACCTAAGGTTAGGATGAGTCAAACCCAGCGGATCGAGATTGATGGACGTTCGGCGCGTGTCATCGACACCGACGGCGGCCAGACGGTCGTCCTTGACCTCGGGGCGGACGTCAGTGGGTCAGTTGAGGTGCTCGGGGAAACGGTCCTCGTGGTCACCGATAGTAGTTCACAGAAGTATTGGGTACGTCATCTAGAAGGTATCCGGTTCATGCGCCTTGTTCTTCCGAGTCTCTGTTCCAGTTCACCCAGAAGTTCTGTGGGTCACTATGGTGACCAACACGACATCGATCTTGGGGCCCCCATTGAGCGAGCGTATCTTAACAATGGGATCCTGACTATTGAGTACGGTGGTCAGGTATGAAACTCACAGTCCGACCGCTCAAACAGAAGGACGCCGGCCGCGGTCTCGCCGCCATCGATCGGATGTCGATGGAGGAACTCGGCGTCGAGAACGGCGATTACGTCTTGTTGTCCGGCACCGACGACAATCGTGCCGTCGCGCGAGTCTGGCCGGGGTATCCCGAGGACCGCGGCAAGGGCGTTGTTCGGATCGACGGCCGACTTCGTAAACAGGTTGGCGTCAGCGTTGACGATCAGGTCACAATCGAGCCAGCGGATGTCAAGCCCGCCAAGAGCGTGACCGTGGCGCTCCCGCAGAACCTCCGGATCCGGGGGAACATCGGTCCGCTCGTCCAGGACAAACTCAGTGGCCGGGCAGTGACCGAGGGACAGACCGTGCCGTTCCCGCTGTCCTTTGGGCCGCTGTCGGGATCGGGTAAATCCGTCCCGATCAAGATCGCCGCGACCGAGCCGAGTGGCACCGTTGTCATCACCGACTCGACGGAGGTCACCGTTAGTGAGACGCCGGCCGAACAGATCGGCCAGCCGACGGGCTCTGGGCCCGAGGGAGTGCCCAACGTCACCTATGAGGATATTGGTGGTCTTGAGCGCGAGCTTGAGCAGGTCCGGG
>JBKHFN010000051.1:0-8418 GCA_046540195.1 Salinarchaeum sp. | reverse complement strand
AGGCGGGCACCGGCAAGGTCCTGGGTGAACGTCCCGACAGTATCGAGGCTCCACGCACGCGTCAGCACGCCGTCAGTCGGAATTCGTCCAAATGACGGTTTGTAGCCAACCACCCCACAGAAGGCGGCCGGTCGGATCACCGATCCTCCTGTCTGGGTGCCGATTGCCAGCGGCACCAGCCCGGCAGCAACGGCAGCGGCCGATCCGCTTGAGGAACCACCTGGGGTATGCCCCGGCGCCCGCGGATTACGCGTCCGGGCGGGGGCGAATCCGGCGAACTCGGTCGTCCGGGTCTTTCCCGCGATGAGCCCGCCGGCCGTCTGCAGACGCTTAACAAGCGTGGCCTCCGGTCCATCGAAGAGCTCCGGCGGGAGCACCGACCCGGCCTGCGTCTCGAAGCCGTTGACGTGAATGATATCCTTGATGCCGACGGGAACGCCGGCCAACTGTCCGTGATCGACCGTCTTGATCGCCTGTCGAAGCCGTCGTCGTCGCCTTGGCTCGTCCCGGAAGGCCTGTAGTCGATTATCAATCGCATCGATCCGGTCGCAGGTTGTCTCGATAAGATCGGATACGTCACGCTCGCCTTCCGTGAGTGCGTTGACGGTTGCTGCGAGCGCGGCATCGTGATGCGGGAACCGCTCGGTCATGCAGACGGGTCAGGAATCGCCGTGTCTGGATTGAGGATTCCGGCTGGATCGATGCTCTCTTTAAGTTGGTGCATCACGGCGAGCGTTGCATCGTTGAACTCATCCTGCAGGTGCTCGCGCTTGTGAGTTCCAATGCCGTGTTCCCCGGTTGCCGTTCCCCCGCGGTCGATCGCCCGCTCGATAATACGGTCGTTAACCCGCTCGCACGTCGCAACGTGCTCCGGATCGTCAGCCTGGGCCATGATCGCGTAGTGAACATTGCCGTCACCAGCGTGTCCGAAACACGGGATCAGTAGCTCTTCTTCCTCTGCCCAGGTGGCGATGTCGCCGATAAGCGGCGCAAACTCGTCGATCGGCACCGCAACATCCCCCAGTGCAATCGGCGTGAGCTCCGGATCGTACGGCTCAAGCGCCTCAGAGAGCTGTGCCCGAGCCGCCCAGAGGGCGTCAAGATCCTCCCCAGCAGGGGCGAGATCGATCTGTTTGGCGTTGTGGGCCTCTGCAATTGACCGGAAGGTCGCAACCGCGTCTGCGCGCTCGGCTGGTCCATGGAATTCGATAAAGACCATCGGTGCGTCCGGGAGATCCGTTTCAAGATACGCGTTGACCATCGCCGCTGAGACGGCGTCGACCAGTTCGATTTTGGCCACATCGATCCCTGCCTGGATGGTATCGGCGACGGCCGCCGCGGCAGCGACCCGATCCTCAAAGAGCACGCGCCCGCCGTAGACCCACGCCGGCTGGGGCGCTACCGCGAGTGTCGCCTCAGTGACGACCGCGAGTGTCCCCTCGCTCCCGATTAAGAGGTCAGTGAGATTGTATCCACTTGAGGACTTCGCCGCCCGGCTCCCGGTCTCGATGATGGTTCCATCGGGCAAGACGGCTTCGAGCCGGAGTACCCGGTCGCCAACCTCGCCGTATTTGACCGTCCGCATGCCACTGGCGTCAGTGGCAATCATCCCGCCGACCGTCGCCATGTCGCCTGAGGCCGGTAACGACGGAAAGAACAGGTTCTCGGCGTCGAGTGCGTCGTTGAGATCACTGCCGAGGACCCCCGGCTGGACGTCCACCTGGAGGGCGTCCGGGCGAATCGGCCCGATTGCGTCCATCCGCGTGAGATCCATGCTGATGCCGCCGGCGCTCGGTACCGCGCTGCCCTGGATTCCGGTCCCCGCTGCGTACGGCGTCACCGGAATCGTTCGCTCGGTTGCCGCCTCAAGGACGGCGGCAACGTCCGCCGTTGACTCGGGATAGATGACGGCATCTGGCAAGGTTCCGTCGTCGTCAGCAGTCCCCCAGTCATGGCCGTGATCGGTGCGTGCGTCATCGCTCATCACAACCTGCTCGTCGTCGAGCAGGCGGCCGAGAAACGCCAGCTGCATACCACAGCCACAGTAGTGGCCGCAGTTGAAGCTTCGGACCTACAGCCCGATCAACTCGACTAGCCGGGGCACGAATCCCAGCCGGACAGCGGCCCCCATCATACCGAAGATCAACACCGCGATCAGGCTAATAACGTAGTAGACAACCCAGGTCCGCGAGGGATGAAATGCCTCCGGAAGGTTGTGTTTGACAACATACCAGTTCGCCGGGTAAAAGATGATCTCGGTGACCGCCAAGATGGCAGCGATGTAAACAACGGCCGTGACCGGGATGTTTCCGAGGATCAGTACCGTTGCGCTGCTGACGATGACGATTGCGGCGAGCACGGCCCGACGGATCGGCTCGCTATCCATCTCGGGGCGGTCCATCGCCATCGGGAGGATGTCACCCACTGCCCGGGACGCACCATCGAGAAGTGTGATGACCGTCGAATACAGCGCGGCGAACGCACCGATCATCATCGCCCAAAACGACCATGGCCCGAAGGACTCAGACAGGATATTTCCAACGGCAACCGCGAAGTTAGCGTCTCCCGGTGGATCAGGATAGAGCACGTTTGTCGCGAGAATGATCATCGCGGCAAGCAACACGAAACTCAGCAGGTAGCCGATGTTGAAGTCCCGCCGGCCGGTCTTGATCCACGCCTTGATGTAGTCGTGGTAGGCGCTGTTGGTCGGATCGACACCACGCTGGCGGAGCTGTTGGGCACCCTCGCCCTTGGCCATGCTCCAGGAGCCGATGAGTACACTCGTTGAAAAGCCTGTGGGGGCGAACCCGGCTGCGGCGGCAAATAGCGCGACGAACGTGATCGCCCGATTTCCACCCAGATCGAGTGAGAATGCCGTCTGAGCGACAACATCACCAGCTGGTGGCCCCACGACGACGCCGAGGATAAGTAGAGCGCCGAGGGCGGTCGTAAAGCCGATGAGAACCTTCTCGAGAAGGCCATACCGGGTGAAAAATACCAGCACACCGGCGCCACCGACGAGAAGCACAAACGCCTGTGGCACCGACAGTGGTGTCACGGCTGCCGCGAGGGCGGCCGAACTCATGCCGACCGAGGCGGTGATTCCGGTGTACATGATCCCGAAGACCAGTACCGCGAACCACTGCATCCAGTTGTGCGGACCAGGAAGCTGGTCGTAGGCCTCAATTGGATTGCCGCCGGCGCCGTAATTATACCGGATTCCGAGTTCCCAGGCGCCGTATTTCACGACGTAAATGAGCCCGAACACCCAGATGGCAAACAGCCCGAACGTTGCTGCCATCTCCGGCCCTAGGACGATGTGACTCCCGCCGATGCTGATCAGTGCCCACATCATCGAGGGGCCAAAATGGTGTTTGAAAAAGCCGACCCAGTCCTGATCCGGATACTCAAGGGTGAGATCCGCCGGCGCGGTGTTCTCCTCTTGGTTACTCATCGGTGCCTCCGTGTCGGCTGCCGTGGCGACACGTCCTCGACTCTTCCGGGTGACGACACCACGTCTGTCTGTTCGTAGCGAGACAGCCACTCACACATATCCTGAGACTTCCGAACCAGCAACTTAATTTAGTCGAAACGGCTGCTCACAGCAGCCGCCGAATGTATTCGGTCGCGTGTGCCGGAACCGCGTCGCGAAGCGTCTCTGGGTCACTCGTGCCGTCGGCGTTGACGAGGTAGGCACATCCATCGGTGTCGCCGTAGGTCCCATGAAAATCGTACATGAACCCATAGACGGTGACGTCAGCGTCGAGTCGCTCTCTGAGGAAGGCGACCTGGCGGTCGACGTTATATTCGGCAAGTTGATCGACAAGCGGCGCGTCGGCATCGGGATCGACCCGATCGTCTGCGAGGCCGGCCTCGATCACCGGTGTGAGCAGCCGGATCCACTTCTCGACGCCGGTGGGGGCTGGTTCGCCCTCGTCGCGGGCCGCCTCAAGGGCGGCCGATACCGCACCGCAGTCGGTGTGTCCGACGACAACGACAACGCCTGTCTCGGTGAAGGCGATGGGGTACTGGACGCTTCCGTCGATCACGCGCTCACCGTCGACACGGTCCCAGACCTGGTTGCCGATGGTACTGGGGGTAAAGAGCCATCCGGGCTCGTCGACATCCCACATTGCTGTCTGGGGGACACGTGAGTCCGGACAACACATCGCGACGACGGGTGGGTGCTGCCCGTCTTTGACATCCGAGAAGTGGCCCTCTTCGAGAGTGGCGGTGTGCCGGTCGTTTCGTTCGAGTAACTCCGCAAGGAGTGTCTCGGCCATATGCGAGGCTCACGGTCACACCTCTTGAACGTTGTCGACTCGCCCTCATTCGATGTCGGTCGCCGAGAGGACACCCCCCATCCGCATCGCCTTAAAAATCGCCCGCAATGCACTGCAGGCGTTTGAATGCTGAGTCTAATGCCGCCTCCCGGATTTGAACCGGGGACAGCTCGATCTTCAGTCGAGTGCTCTCCCAGTCTGAGCTAAGGCGGCGTGCACGCTCAACTGGACCGATTACACAAAAAAGAATTTCGAATCCCGCGCCTGGATCGGAATGATTTTGGGCGAGACGAATCGGGTATGTTGTGATGGTGACTCTCATGGCTGAGCCGTCTCTGCTTTACCCCCTCGCTATCGGCGTCCCACTGTTGATCCTCACGGTGGTCCTCATCCTGCGGTTCCGCCGGTGGCGCCGCGTTCGATCCGAGAGCGCTTTCGAGTATCCCGACGCGGCTCCGCCTGGGGGGTATGATGACAGTGACGGCTCCGATCGCGAGAACGACAACGCCGGGCGCCTGGACCGCCTCATGCGGTATCTCTACCCCTATCGACGGCGGTAGCGTCGTCGCGCACGCGCGCGGATGTCAACCCTTAAGCCACTCGCTACGTTATATTGTGTATATTCTATGAGTGGCGATGACAATGGGTACAGCGCCGGTCAGATCCAGGTCCTCGATGGTCTGGAGGCGGTGCGGAAACGACCGGCGATGTACATCGGGTCAACCGACGATCGTGGGCTGCATCATCTCGTCTACGAGGTCGTTGACAACGCCATCGACGAGGCCCTCGCCGGGTACTGTGACACAATCACCGTGACCCTTCACGAGGACGGCTCCGTCGCCGTCGAGGATGACGGCCGGGGCATCCCCGTCGACACCCACGAGGAGTACGACCGGCCGGCCGTCGAGGTCATCATGACCGTCCTCCACGCCGGCGGGAAGTTCGACAGCAAGTCCTACCAGGTCTCCGGCGGTCTCCACGGCGTCGGCGTCTCCGTCGTCAACGCCCTCTCGAAGTGGCTTGAGGTTGAGATCAAGCGCGACGGCGCCCTCTGGCGCCAGCGCTTCGACCACGGGACCCCCGAAGTTGACCTCCAGCGCGTGCGCGATCTCGAACCTGACGAGGAGACTGGCACGCTGATCCAATTTTGGCCCGACGACGACATCTTCGAGGTAACCGACTTCGAGTACGCCGTGCTTGAGTCCCGTCTGCGAGAGCTGGCGTTTCTCAACTCCGGTGTCGAGATCACCCTTGAGGACCGCCGTGAGGACACCGCTACGACCTTCGCCTACGAGGGCGGGATCACCGAGTTCGTTGGCTATCTCAACGAGACCCGTTCGACACTCCATGACGATGTCATCCACTTTAGGGATAGTGCCCCGGCCCGCGAGGCCAACGGCACCGTTGAGGTCGAGGTGGCCCTTCAGGGGACCGAGGACGTCCAGAGCTCGATCCATGCCTTTGCGAACAACATCGACACCCGTGAGGGCGGCACTCATCTGACAGGCTTTAAAACTGCGCTGACCCGGTGTGTCAACGACTACGCCGAGTCCCACGATCTGCTCGGCGATCTTGACGGACTCAAAGGCGAGGACATCCGCGAGGGTCTGACTGCTGTTGTGTCGGTCCGTCACCCTGACCCACAGTTCGAGGGCCAAACGAAGACTAAACTTGGCAACTCGGAGGTCCGTGGTATTGTCGAGAGTGCAACGCACGAAGGACTGCAGACGTACTTCGAGGAGCATCCCGACACGGCCCAGGCACTGGTGCGCAAAGCCGTCGAGGCCGCCAAGGCCCGCAAGGCCGCCAAGAAGGCCGAGGAGGTCACCCGCCGCAAGAGCGCGCTTGAATCAACCACCCTGCCCGGCAAACTCACCGACTGCCAGTCGCGTGATCCGGCCGAGTCCGAACTGTTCATCGTTGAAGGCGACAGCGCTGGCGGGAGCGGCAAGCAGGCGCGCAATCCCGAGCACCAGGCCGTGTTACCGCTCAAAGGCAAGATCCTCAACGTCGAGAAACACCGCCTTGATCGCATTCTCGAGAACAACGAGGTTCGGTCGCTGATCACGGCTCTCGGGACCGGCATCGGCGAGGAGTTCGACATTGAAGACGCCCGCTACCATCGGATCATCATCCTTGTTGACGCCGACGTCGACGGCGCCCACATCCGGACCCTGTTGTTGACGCTTCTGTACCGGCACCTTCGGCCGCTGATCGAGGCCGGCTATGTCTACGCTGCCAAGCCCCCACTATACCGCATCCGCAAGCGCGGGGAAACCTACGACGCCATGACCGAGGCCGAGCGCGACCAGATTGTTGAGGAGGTCGGCGATCCCGACCAGGTCCAGCGCTTTAAGGGACTCGGCGAGATGAATCCCGAGCAGCTCTGGGAGACGACGATGAATCCCGAGAACCGACGGCTCAAGCGAATCACCATTGAGGATGCGGCGGCGGCCGACCGGATGTTCTCGACACTGATGGGCGACGCCGTTGAGCCCCGCCGCGAGTTTATCGAGAACCACGCTCCGGAGGCCGACTGGGTTGACATCTAACCTATGAGTTCAAACCGCCCAGACCCAGCTAGCGGAGACATTGAGGCCGCCGATGTCGAGGCTGTCCGGATCGACGAGGAGATGGAGCAAAGCTACATCGACTATGCGATGAGCGTCATCGCCGGGCGGGCGCTACCGGATGTCCGTGACGGACTCAAGCCCGTTCACCGCCGGATTCTCTACGCCATGGAGCGGATGGGCGTAAGCGCCACTGCCAGCCACCGCAAGTCCTCCTCGATTGTCGGCGAGACGATGGGAGACTTTCACCCCCACGGTGACTCCGCGATCTACGATACACTTGTCCGGATGGCCCAGCCCTTCTCGATGCGCCACCCGCTGGTCGACGGACAGGGCAATTTCGGCTCACTCGATGACGACCCGGCGGCGGCGATGCGGTACACCGAAGCACGGATGAGCCCGATTGCCGAGGAGTTGCTCGCGGACATCGAGAAGGACACCGTTGCGTTTGAATCGAACTACGATGACCGGCTTGAGGAGCCGACGGTCCTGCCGGCAGCATTTCCAAATCTACTGGTCAACGGCGCCTCGGGGATTGCCGTTGGGATGTCGACGAACATCCCGCCGCATAACCTTGGAGAGATCATTGACGCGACGATCCACCTCATCGACAACCCCGACGCGACCGTAGCCGACCTCATGGAATACGTCCCAGGGCCGGATTTCCCGACTGGCGGGACCATCGTTGGGCGTGAGCCCATCCGGCAGGCCTACACGGAGGGTCGCGGCCGGCTGCGCGTTCGGGCTGACTACGAGCTTGTTGAGCAGCCGGCTGGACGCGATCGGATCGTCATCACCGAACTTCCCTACCAGTCGAACAAGGCGCGGATGGTTGAGCGGATTGCCGAGGATGTCAACGACGGGACCATCGAGGGGATCAGCGACCTCCGTGATGAGTCCGACCGCGATGGCGTCCGGGTCGTCGTCGAGTGCAAGCGCGGCGCTAATGTCGAACTCGTCGAGAACCAGCTGCTTGAGCATCACCTGGAGGTCACCTTTGGGGTCATCATGCTCGCATTGGTGGACGACCACCCCTGTGTGTTGAGCCTGAAGGAGGCGCTTGAGCACTACATTGAGCACCGCGAAACGGTGGTTCGCCGTCGGAGCCAGCACGATCTTGAGGAGGCGCGCTCCCGGGCACACGTGCTTGAAGGCCGGCTCCGGGCGGTCGAACACGCTGAGGCCGTCGTCGAGACGATCCGTGACGCTGCCGACCGTGACGCGGCAATCGAGGCACTCCAGTCGGCCTTCGACCTCTCGGAGGCCCAAGCCCGACACGTCGTGCGGATGCAACTGGGGAGTCTCACCTCAATGGAGGCGGACGATATCGAAGAGGAGTATCAATCATTGCTCTCCCGCATCGAGCGCTTAGAGACGATTTTGGATGATGAACGAGAGCTCCTCTCCGTAATCGAGAACGAACTTAGAGACATTCGACGTGAATACGCTGATGACCGTCGGACGACTATTATCCAGGACGACGGAGAGGTCACGCATGAGGATCTCATTCCCGATGAGGATATCATTATTTCGCTGTCAGATGAGAATTACATCAAACGGGTGCC
>JBKHFN010000050.1:0-8422 GCA_046540195.1 Salinarchaeum sp. | reverse complement strand
GGGGTTTCTGATAGATTGGGCCGGTGAACTCCGCGAAGACCGCTGCAATGTCGTCGCGTTCCGGCGGCGTATCATGAAACTCGAGTACAGCAACATACTCTTTGTCAGCGTTTTGGAAGGCCGGCGCGATGCGGGTCGCGTCGCCGGTGAGAATCGGAAGGCAGCCGGTGACCTTTGGATCAAGCGTTCCGGCGTGACCGGCGCGCTCAACCCCGAGGAGGTCACGTACCCAGCCGGCAACCTCGTGCGCGGAGGGCCCGGGGGGCTTGTCCAGGTTGATCACGCCAAACGATCGGCGTTCGGCGGGCGGCCGCTCCGCAGGAGACTCGCGCATCGTTCGCTCAGAAGTCGATCTCAACGGGCATATGTCCCTCGTCGGTCGCGGGATCGTACCGCTCAATGGCGTCACCAATCAGTCCGGGAACAGCCGATGGACTCCACCGGGCGGTGTTCACCGAGAGATCATAAATCGATAGGTCCTCAATCTCGATGTTATAATACTCGCGATACCGCTCACACTCGCTTTGTTCACGAACTCGTGTCTCCTCACGGGCCTGGTCGACGGGCTTGTTCTCCCGGTCGGCGATCCGCTGTGCCCGCACCGAACGGGGAGCGTGCAGCCAGACCCGGAGCGTGGCATATTCACCAGCGAGCCACCCCGAGAGGCGTGACTCAAGCACAATATCGTCGCGCTCAACGGCTGCGGCCCGGAGCCGTTCGTCGAGATCGCGGTCAATCGCTGGATCGTCCTCAGCTCGACGGTTGAGCTCGGCCAGCGTCAGGTCCCGCTCCTCGGCAAGTGACCGGAAGATGTCCCCGCCGCTGACGTGCTCAAGATCGAACCGATCGGCGATGGCGGCAGCGGTCGTACTCTTGCCGCTGCCCGGCGGTCCGGACACGGTCAGCAACATAGGTGATCTGGGGCAGCCGAACTCATAGACGTTTTGAACCACAGCGGAGGCAGCGTGGTCGATCGGAAACACATAAGTCTGCGGACGCATCATTGGATAGTATGACGCGTTTCGCTCCGGAAACGGCCGTACTGTCCCGACCGGTAGGGTCCGCGAGCGAGACGCTGGTACCTGTTTTTCGGGCCACTCCCGGCAAACGCCGGGTTTGAGGACGTTCGTGGCGGGCGTAGCGACCCCGTCGCGGGGGTATCCGGACCGGCGCACCGACCACCGATCACTGCAGTCACACCACCACGACCATGACAAACACCGACCCAATCTTTCGCGGCGTCTTTCCCGCGATGACGACCCCATTCACGGAGGATGGACGCATCGACTTCGAACAACTGCGAGCGGACGCTCGACGCCTTGAGCGAGCCGGCGTCGACGGCCTGGTGCCGATGGGGTCGACCGGCGAAAGCGCGACCGTCACGCACGACGAGCACATTGACGCCGTCGAGGCGGTCGTTGAGGCGGTCGATGACATCCCCGTCATTGCCGGCGCGGGATCGAACAACACCCGCGAGGCCATCGAACTCTCCGAACGATCAGCCGCTGTCGGAGCCGACGCGCTTCTGTTGATTTCACCGTATTACAACCTGCCCGAGCAGCGCGGCTTTATCGACCACTACCGCGCGATCGCCGACGCGGTCGATCTTCCACAGATCGTCTATAACGTTCCTGGCCGGACCGGTCAGAACATCGACCCGGATACCGTGGTCGAACTCGCCAGCGAAGAGAATATCCGCGGGTACAAGGCCGCTAGCGGCGACATGGGCCAGATCAGCGAGATCATCGAGCGCACGCGCGAGGAGGACTTCGCGGTGCTCTCAGGTGACGACGCCATGACGCTACCGGTCATCACAGTTGGCGGGACCGGGACAATTAGCGTCGCTGCCAACATTGAGCCCGAATTAACGACCGCGATGGTACACGCCGCGCTGGCTGGCGACTTCGACCGGGCACGCCGACTCCATCACGACCTTGGACCGCTGTTTCGGGCCCTGTTCGCTGAGTCAAACCCCATTCCTGTCAAGGAGGCGATGGCGATCCGTGGCTACGGCCCAGCCAAGCTTCGGTCGCCGCTGACCCGCCTCCATGAGTCCGACCGCAACGAGTTAGAAACCGTGCTCGCAGAGCTTGAGGAGACCCGCCGGGAGACACTCGGCACAGAGGCCACTATCGAACGATGACCGATACCCCGGTCAGGGTCGCCATCCCCGGAGCGACTGGTCGGATGGGCCAGGAACTGCTTGAGGCGGCCGCCGAACGAACGGATGTCGTTGTCTCCGTCGCGACGAGTCGGACGCCCGAGGCGGGCCCGATCGCCGGCCAGCCGATCGAGCCGGCGGCCGACCTCCCGGCTGCACTTGCCGATCAGGATGTCGACATACTGGTCGATTTCACCGTTCCGGCGGCAACGAACGACCATGTTGTCGCCGCCGGCAACGCCGGCGTTGGGGTGGTCATCGGCACAACTGGCTTCGATGATGAGACCAGTCTCCGGACGGCCGCTGAACAGGTTCCAATACTGAAGGCTGCCAACTTCGCACGAGGGATCCAGGCCTTGTTGGCAGTCCTTGAGACAGCCGCTGAATCACTGCCGGGGTACGATGTCGAGCTCATCGAGACCCACCACAACGGGAAACGCGACGCACCAAGTGGAACAGCCGGCCGGCTGCTTGAGACAATTGAAACAGTACGTGAGGACGACGGCGACCGCGTCCACGGCCGAGCGGGCCACGCGCCGCGGGCTGAGGATGAGATTGGCGTCCACGCCGTCCGGGCGGGCGACATCACGGGGATCCATGAGGCGCTGTTTGCGGGCCAACACGAGGAACTCCGGATCACCCACCGCGCTGAAGATCGCGGCGTGTTCGCTGCCGGCGCTTTAGATGCCGCTGTCTGGCTCGCGGGACGCGATCCCGGCTGGTACGACTACGCTGACCTCCTTGAGCAGTCGTAGCCCGTTCGGGGCGTATCCGATCGAATCAGATCGATTCCGCCCGGTCCGGTAGCGCTGCTGCTAGAGCCTCGATTGGCGTCGGCGGTTCGGCAATGTCGAGGTCCTCGAGTTGTGACCGACAGGAGGTGCCGGGTGCAACGACGGTCTCGGCCTCGCTCGCATCGATCTGGTCCTCAAGAAGACCAGCGATTGAGCGGCTCATCGAGTAGTGTTCGGCCTCGTAGCCGAAGCTTCCGGCCATCCCACAACACGTCGAGTCAAGCGCGTCGACCGTGTATCCTGCCCGCCGGAGGACGCCCACCGCGTGATGGTCCTTAGCAGTCGCCTTCTGGTGGCAGTGGCCGTGGTAGGCCAGCGATCGGTCGGGCGCATCGAAGTCAACGGCGACATCTAAATCGAACTGATCGAGGTACTCACAGACGCCGTAGGTGTTCGCGGCGACACGTTCAACATCCTCACCGGCGAGCAGATCAAGGAAATCGTTTTGCACCATCACCGCATCCGATGGCTCCGCGAGGACGATGTCCCACCCTTCGCGGACGGCTGGCGCGAAGGTCTCAACCGCCGTTTTCGCGCGACTACGCGAACGGTCAAGAAGTCCCTTCGAGTAGGCCGGGCGACCGACATCCAGCGGATCGGCGATATCAACGTGAACACCTGCTGCCTCAAGGAGTGCCACCGCCGCCTCGCCCACCTCCGGGTGGAGATAGGTCGTGTAGATGTCGGGAAGATAGATCGCGCGACGCTCGGCCGCTGCAGCGGGGACCGCTGGCTCGTGATCGGCAACACGCTTGTGGAAGGGTCGCCGGGCGAACTTGGGGAAGGTGCGCTCGCTGGCAATACCGAGGGTCGCCTCCGCGATCTTTCCGGCGCCGGGGATTGCCTGTGCCCAGTTCGACAGCGGTGCCAGCGCACTTCCGATCCTGGCGACTGTCTCAAAGTTGCCAAAGAGCCGGTCACGGATGGAGGTCCCCGATTCCTGGTGGTGCTGATGGGTGACCTCGGCCTTGAGTTTCGCCATGTCGACACCGCTTGGACAGTCGTGCTTGCAGCCCTTGCACCCGATGCAGAGATCAAGGATCTCGCTCATGAACTCGTCGTCCAGCGCATTGACATCCAGATCGCCGCTGATGGCCGACCGGAGCATGTTCGCGCGTCCACGCGTCGATAATGACTCCTCTTCGGCCGCCCGGTAGGTCGGACACATCACTCCGCCAGTGGTGTCCTGGTGCCCTCGACAGCCACCACAGCCGTGACAGAGTTCAACCATTCCCTCGAAGCCATTGTCGTTATTCCACTGGAGGGTCGGCTCAAAGTCCGGCTCAAAGGTGTACTCCGTTCCGTACCGGAGATGCTCGGTGAGGTCGGTGGGATCGTCCGGCGGGCTGACCACCTGTCCAGGGTTCAACAGCCAGTCGGGGTCGAAGGTGCTCTTGAGCTGGTGGAACAGCGAGTAGACCTCCTCGCCGTAGAGCTTCCGATTGAACTGCGTACGCGCTCGGCCGTCACCGTGCTCACCCGAGACTGATCCACCGTACTCGACCACAAGGTCGGTCACCGCATCCGCAATGGCGTCCATGCGCTCGATTCCCTCGGCGGACTTAGTGTCGATCAGTGGCCGGATGTGCAGTACGCCCGGGCCAGCATGGGCGTAGAAGCTCGCGAACGTGTCGTGCTCGGCGAGGATATCCTGGAAGTCAGCAACATACTCAGGGAGATGTTCGGGGGGAATCGCGGTGTCCTCAATGAAGGCAATGTGTTTCTCGTCGGTCATCCGCGAGAGAAGGATCGGCAGCCCGGCCTTACGGAGCTTCCAGAAGCGGTCCTGGGTGGCCTGATCATGGGCCTCCAGAGCCGCGAAGGCGTTGACCGGCGTATCACTCTCGTGTGGCGATGCCGGGACAGTGCCGTCGGGGTCGTGCGATGGACACCGGTCAGCCAGAAGCTCGGCGATGGCATCGCGCGTCGTCGCATCATCTGGGCCGGCCATCTCGACGAGTAGGACGGCACCAGTCCCCTCCGGGAGCATGTCGACAAGGGTGGCAAACTTCGGGGTGTCGGCCGCCAACTCAAGGAGCACGTCATCAACGAGTTCAACCGCGGCGGCGTCGTGCTCGACGATCGCTTTGACGTCCGAGACGGCGTCGATGAGGTCCTCGTAGGCGAGCAGTGCCATCGAGGTCGTCTCGGGGATCTCAACCAGCGAGACCTCAACCTCGGTCACAACGCCGAGGGTGCCCTCGCTGCCGGCAAGCAGCCTGGCGAGGTTCACCGCGCCGGTCTCGCGCGCCTCCTCAACGATCCAATCAAGGTTGTACCCGGAGACGTTCCGCTTGAGGTCCGGATACTGATCCTCAATCGCGTCGCCATGCGTGTCGACGATATCGGCAACCCCGGCGTAGATGCGCTCCTCAAGAGAGCCTTCTGGGTCGCCATCGGTACGGAGCTCTTCGAGTGATACCGACTCGAAGGTCGTCACCGTACCGTCGGCGAGGGCGACCTCGGCGGACTCGACATAAGCGTCCGTCTTGCCGTATTGTAAGGAGTGGGCGCCAGTTGAGTTGTTGCCGATGGCACCACCGAGTGCGCTTTTGTCCCCCCAAGCCGGATCAGGGGCGAACTTGAGCCCCTCGTCGGCGACCGCCTGGTTGAGGTGGGCGATGGTAATCCCCGGTTGCGCACGGACGCGCTGGCGTTCCGGGTCGATCGACTGGACGGCGTCCATGTGTCGGGTGAAATCAATGACGACTGCACGGTTGGTCGTCTGTCCGGCGAGGCTGGTTCCACCGCCTCGGGGAAGAACGGGGATCGACTGCTCGGCACAGTAGGTGACAACGGCGGCCACGTCGGCGGGTGTCTTCGGAAAGACCACCCCCACAGGCGTGACGCGGTAGTTACTGGCGTCAGTCGCATAGAGCTCGCGCGAGAACTCGTCAAAGCGGACATCGCCGTCGATGCGCGCCTCGAGATCCGCAACGAGATCGGGGCGTTCGATCGAACCGCCCTGATAGTCGTAGGTCGCTGCCGGGTCAGCCGTTGGATCCGAGTTCGTAGTCATGGGAGCGATGGAGGCGGGCAGTTAACCGTAATCGGAAGCACAGGGGTGGAGGATCATAAACGGACGGACCGGCGGATGGGTCCACCGGGTTTTTGACCCACAGGTCTACACGAGAGATATGGGCGAGACCTACGATACCGAGACACTCCGTGAGGCCATCAGCGAAACTTGGGAGGCCTACCAGGCCGATGCGATCACCGCTCCGGCTGACGACGAAACGCTGGCGACCCTGGACGTGTTCCTCGATGCGCTTGAGGCGGGGGCAATCCGGGCAGCCGAGCCAACGGACGGCGGCTGGCAGACCAACGCCTGGGTCAAACGCGGCGTCCTCTTGAACTTCGGGCTACGGTCGATCACACCACAGTCCTACGGCAGTGTGACCTACCACGACGTATTGCCGCTCCGCGAGATGGACGATCTCGCCGAGCGGGGTACCCGGAACACCCCCGACGGCACGACCATTCGTCGCGGTGGGTACCTCGGGGAGGACTGCATCATGATGAGCCCGAGCTTCATGAACATCGGTGCGTACGTTGATGACGGCACGCTGGTGGACTCCTCGACGACCGTCGGCTCGTGTGCCCAGATCGGAGCGAACGTCAAACTTGGTGCGAACACGCTGATCGGAGGCGTGCTTGAACCGGTTGAGAACGCGCCGGTGATCGTTGAGGACGACGTCACGCTGGGAGCTGGCTGTCGGGTGACCAGCGGGTTCATCGTCGGGGAAGGATCGGTCGTCGGCGAGAATACGCTGTTGACACCCCGAATCCCGGTCTATGACCTTGTCGACGAGAAGATTCACTACGGACGGCTACCACCGGAGCGCCGCGCATTCCAGCGGTATGTCGAATCCTCGATCGGCGATCACGACCTAATCGACGGCCAGGCGTACAAGCCTGCCGTTGTCGCGACACACGTTGAGGAGGAGACCCTCGAAGCCACGCAACGCGAGGACGCCCTCCGCGAGTGACAGTCACCCGGACGACCATAACAGGAAAGTAGCCCCCTCCAAATGAGGGGTATGGACGACGGACAAACGCGCCAGACCCGGCCGCCGCGGACGGATGAGGGCTGGTACGTACTGCACGAGTTCTACCGCGTCGACTGGGAGCGCTGGCAGGAACTCCCACAGGATCGCCGGGAACGCTTCCTCGCGGAAGGCACGGCGTTCTTCGAGGATTCCGAGGCGGTCACAGATGCGCCAGCGGGCGACTCGGCGGTTGCCGCGATACTCGGCCATCACGCCGATCTGCTCGTGATCCACCTGCGGCCGACACTTGATCACCTCTCGGCACTCGAACGCCGCTTCGAACAGACAGCACTGGCACGCGTCACCGATCGGGTCAACTCCTACGTCGCCGTGACCGAGGTGTCTGATTACGTCTCAGAAGCCTACTTCGAGGCCGACGAGGCCGAACAAAGCGAGAGCATCCAGCGGTATCTTGACGCCAAGCTCCGGCCAACACTCCCGGAAAACGAGTACGTCTGTTTCTATCCGATGGATCGGCGGCGCGATGTCGAGGCCAACTGGTACACCGAGGATTTCGAGGAGCGCTCGGCGATGATGACCAGCCACGGCCGGATTGGTCGAGAGTACGCTGGTGAGATCGCACAGGTTGTGACCAACGCCATTGGCTTTGACACCCATGAGTTCGGCGTCACACTCTTTGCGGACGACCCGGCAACGATCAAAGACATCGTCTACGAGATGCGCTTCGATGAGGTCTCTGCTCGCTACAGCGACTTCCCGTACTTCCGCATCGGCCGGCGGTTCCCACCGACGGATCTTTCGGCATTCTTTGCGGGCGAGCCAGTCCCGACGACCGAACAGACCAATGAGGAACACGAACTCCGTGAGGACCTCCGCGAGGCGGGGATCTACGCCGGCGAGGCGCCCGCAGATGATCATCACGCGGTAATGCACTACTCGACAGCGGATCCGGCGACGCTCTTCGAGGCGGTCGAGGAGCTCCGGAGTGACTTCGATCGGTATGACACCCACAACAGCACCCGGGTATACGTCGACGAGGATGGCGATCAACACGTCGTTGCCTCGCTGTGGGACACCGCCGACGCCGCCGACACAGCCGCCGGCTTCCTGACGGACCTACCGGAGGTGACGGGCCGGCCAGATGACCGTGCGGAGTTCGGAACGATGGGGCTGTTCTATACGGTAAAGGCCGACAAGTTGGAGACGTTCTATCGTGCGTTCGCTGATGTGAAGACCGCTCTCGAGGATGTAGACGGACATCGTGGGGCAGCCCTTCTTGAGAACTACGAGGATAAGACGGACCTGTTCATCAACAGTCGGTGGGACAGCCAGGAGGATGCCTCGGCCTTCTTCCAGTCCGATCAGTTCAAGCAGGCGGTCAGTGCCGGGCGGGACCTCTTAGCCGAACAGCCACGGCACGTGTTCTTCGAGTAGTCGGGACGACCACGGGAATTATA
>JBKHFN010000049.1:0-8452 GCA_046540195.1 Salinarchaeum sp. | reverse complement strand
TCGGTGTGCTCGCACCGGTGGCGTTCATTCTCGTGCAGGTGCTACAGGTGGTGTTCGCTCCGATTCCGGGACACGCCACCGCTCTTGTTGCGGGATACTTTTTCGGACCGGTCGCCGGCACGGTATACAGTCTGATTGGACTGGCGACCGGGAGTGCCATCGCCTTTACAATTGCGCGATGGTATGGCCGTCCGGTCGTCGAGCGGTTTCTCAGTCCCGAAGTGATCGAGCGCTTCGACACGTTCGTCGAGTGGGTCGGCATCCCCGGCCTTCTTGTGTTCGTGCTCTTTCCGGGGACGCCCGATGACGCGATCTGCTTTCTCGCCGGACTAAGCACGTTTCGCCTGCGGACGTTTCTCATCGTCGTCACGATCGGTCGGATGCCGGCCTATCTGATCACCGTCTATGCCGGACAAAGTCTTGCCGCCGGACACTGGGCCGAGGCGGTGCTGGCGTTCGTCGTGCTGGCGATCGCCTCGGTTGCCGGGTACTTCACGAGCGAACGGATCAGACACAGGTTCGACGAGAACAGCCAAAAGTGACCGATCCGGGTCCGCGACTACTCGGTGAGTTCGGTGACGGCTGCCACGGCCTCATCGATCGGTGGGGCGTCAAACAGGGATCGCCCGATGTAGGCGTTGGCGCCGCTGGCGTACATCTCGCTGGCCGTCTCGATCACCGACGTTGGAAGCGGGTCCGGGTCACGATCACACAGCGTGCGCCAGTCGACCGCTTCCTTGACTGCGGCTGTCCGCTTGGCCTCCGTCACGGCCTCGACCCACTCCGGTTGCTCGCGTTTGTGATACTGCCGGAGTACCTCCTTCGAGAGCTGCTGTCCATTATACGAGAACCGGTTCTCGTCGAAGGTCCCGACGACATCGGCCACGCGGAGTTCGCCATCATGATAGAGCACCTCAATCTTGCCATCGTCGTGGGTGAAGCCAGCCTCGGTCGCCCGCTCGGTCACCACCGCATTGACCTCCCGCGCAAGGGATTCAATGTCCGCAAGTGAGGCTTTGCCGGCGATCTCCGCGGCCTCCGATCGATCAAGGTACCGGTCGGACTCCTCGTACTTCGTCGAGAACTCGACAATCGGCTCATCCAGTTCGACGGGACCGTCGGGCCACGTATCCATGTCGAGTCCGTGATCGGCCGGTGTCGTCCGCGTCCGCAGGCTCGAGCCGACCGGAACGCGATTGCGGAACACGACCTCTAGAGGCACCAGATAGTTCTCGCCAGCAGCCGCGTGGTAGGCCTCATAATCATAACCGTCGGGGCCATGGACGAGATCGGGGACCTGCGTCAGGTCGATGGCCATCTCCGTTGGCGGCGTTGAGACCGCCGACAGCGCAACCGGGGTATCGCCGTCAGCCGGGATAACCCCACGGTAGTGAGTGGGAACGCCGGCCGCCTCGAGTTGTTCGAAGTTGAACGCCCCCATCGCACACAGCGAGACCCCCTTCTGTGGAATCGGATCGGGCATCTGTCCCCAGTCGAATACCGAGTAGGCGTCAGTAAATCTGAACGCGCCGACCCCGAACGCATCCGCCGTTGGCGGCTGGTCAATACGGAACTCCTTGACGCTGGTCATATCAGATACGCCGCTGCCGGGACCAAAGAAGCTTTTCAGTACCGCGGGACTTAGCACGGCAACTGCTGTGGTATGACCATGGAGCAGCATTCGCCCCCCTACCGGGCGGACGGCGGCGAGACACACGACCATCACGCCCACGATGTCGCGGATGTTGGGGTCGCCGTCCTCACGGTTACGTCGAGTCGTGATCTCGATCACGATCCTAGTGGCGACGTGATCGTCGCCAGCGTCGAGGACAGCTCCCACCACGTCGTCACCCGGGATCTTGTTCCCGACGACTACGACGCGATTCAGGAGGTCATCGCCGCGTTAGTCAGCCGGTCGGATGTTGGCGCCGTCATCAGCACAGGCGGCACCGGCGTCAGTCCCGAAGACGTAACCATCGAGACGGCCACGACCCTCTTCGAGAAGCAACTGCCTGGCTTCGGCGAGTTCTTCCGACGGCGTTCGGCCGATGAGATCGGGACACAGGCGATGGCCACCCGAGCAACCGCCGGCATCGCCGAGGGGACACTGGTCGCGTGTCTTCCAGGAAGCCAGTCGGCCGCAGCGCTCGGGGTCGATCTGCTTCTCCCCGAACTTGGCCATCTCGTCGGCCTAGCCGGTCAGTCGGAGTGACCTGGCGTCGGGGGATCCGCAGCGACACCGGAGGTTGTCTCCGGTTCCTCGACTGGCTGGCCGTACGCGTACATGTGTTCGCTGTCGGTCACCTCAACGGTGGTGAACATCCCCGGTTCGAGCCCGTATTCCGCCGCGTCGGTGACGATGATCTGGCGGTAGGCGCTGTCGCGACACTTCATTGAGTCCTCTCGGCCCGGTTGGACGACGAGCACCTCGCGCCGATCACCGACCATGTCGGCATATGCCGCGGCGACGAGCTCGCGTTTGCGCTCGCTGAGTTCCTTCGATCGATCCTTTTTGATCTGGCCGCCGAGCCCATGCAGATCAGCGGCGTCGGTTCCCGGTCGCTTCGAGAATCGCGTCACATTGACTTTCTCCGGACGCGTCTCCTCAAGCAGTCTGACGCTTTGCTCGTGATCGGCGTCGGTCTCAGTTGGAAAACCGACAAGGAAGTCCGTTGAGAGTGTCCAGTACGGCAGGTGCTCATTGAAGGTCTCGACAATGCCGCGATACTCCTCGACGCCATGTGACCGGCGCATGTCCGCAAGCACCGCCTCCGAACCGGACTGCACGGGGACATGCAGGAAATTATAGAGCTTCTCGTGGGCGGCGAACACCGACGCCAACTCATCGCGAACGTTGTAGACTCCGCGAGGATTGGCCATGCCGACACGAACGCGAAACTCACCGTCGATCTCGCTGCAGATCCGATCGAGCAGCTCCGGAAGCAGACTCTCACCCTGGTTGCGATCCCAGCCATAGACACCGGTGTCTTGGCCAGTGATCCGCAGTTCCTTTGCGCCGGCGTGGACCAGCGATCGGGCTCGTCGGACGTTTTCCTCGACTGGCGGGCTCTCAATGCGACCGGTGGCTTCCTTTGTGATACAGTACGAACAGTTGCTCATGCACCCGCGGGCGATTGGAAGAATGCCGATGATGCCGTCGAGAACGGGCTCAGTACCGTCGGTCGTCGTTGGACACTCGCCGTTGCCAACGGCACCAGGAACGGCATCCCAGTGTCGTACCCTCGCGTCGAGGTCATCGAACGCCTCCGATTGGGCCAGCGCCATACACCCGGTGACAATCAGGTCGGCGGTCGTCTCGGATAGTGTCTCGGCGCGCCGCCGCATCCGGTCTTCGGTGGTCTCGACGACGGTACACGTGTTGAGGATCGCAACGTCAGCCGTCTCAAGGTCCGTTTTACGGTGCCCGGCATCGCGAAGCCGTCGCTCAATCGCCTGCGTCTCGCCGTGGTTCGACGTACATCCGTACGTCTCGATGTAGTACCGGGCCATTCGAGCATCCATCATAGCGACTCGATAGGCAAAAACACGACGCCCTAGACCGACGCGAATCCAGGCGCTTTTACACGTCGGTGTCACCGGTCGATATGTGTCTGTGTCCACGGCTCTGCTGTTGCCAGCCGGCACGCAGTTACCGCCACTTC
The DNA here is from genome assembly GCA_046540195.1 of Salinarchaeum sp. Classification (GTDB taxonomy): domain Archaea; phylum Halobacteriota; class Halobacteria; order Halobacteriales; family Salinarchaeaceae; genus CAZFMU01. Next base: position 4,790 of record JBKHFN010000049.1, on the reverse strand, counting down.
CGTACCTGTTCGGACTCCTCGTCGGGCTCGGCGCCGTTCTCTTCGGGCTGTGGCGGCGGTCACCGGCGGTCACCGATACAACGGTCCTCGCGATTGCTCCCTGGATCGCACTTGGCGGGGTCGCACACGGGGCGTTCCAGCTCGGAGCCTATCCGTCGGTGGTGGCCCCGCTGTTCGGTACAGTCGCGGTGTATCTCACCCTCGCTGTCGTGACTGGTCTCGTGTGGCTCGGCGCAACAGCCACCCGGTCGCCAGCTCGGGTGCTGGGTGGCGGTGGCGGCATTGGGCTGATCGCCGCAGTGCTCACGCTCGTCGTCACAACCGGACTCGGGACAATTAGATGGACAGCGATCATCCTCGTGGTGACGGTACTGCTCACCGTCGGTGTGTGGCGAGCACTATCACGACTGGCGCCTGACACCGTCGCGGTCGCTGGGTGGACAGGGGTGCTCGTCGTCTTCGGACACGCCATCGACGGGGTCTCAACTGCCATCGTCTACGATGCACTCGGCGCAACCGAGCGGACGCCGGTGTCGGCGCTTCTCCTTGAGATCGGCGCCGCGGTGCCCGGCGCCGACATCATCGGCGCCGGCTGGTTGTTCGTCCTCGTCAAGCTCGCGGTCGCCGCCGGCTTGCTTGTATTATTCCGGACGTATCTGGAGGATCGCCCGCGTGAGGCCCGGCTCTTACTTGTGTTCGTCGCCAGCGTCGGGTTGGGACCAGCAGTACAGAACCTCGTGCTCGCCACGATCGGTGGGTGAGTCAATCGGTGTCTCTTTCAGGCCGTACGCCAAGGCTCGGCCGTGGTGCGGGTTGCCGTTGCTGGACATGTCAACTGGGACGTGACACTGTGTGTCGATCGGCTACCCGCCCCCGATGACGAAGCGCGGATCACAGATCGGTTCCGCGGGGTGGGCGGGAGTGCGGCGAACGTTGCGTCGGCACTAGCAGACCTCGGGGTGGCCGTTGAGGTGATCGGATCGGTCGGAACCGATGAGCTCGCTGTCGATGCTCGGGCGGCACTCACCAACCGCGGGGTCGACACGGACGGGCTACGACACGTTGGTGGCGATACTACCGTCAAGTACCTCCTGGTAGCCGATACCGGTGAGGTCGCCGTCCTTGGGAACGAAGGTGTCAATGAGGCGCTCAGCCCCGAAGATATCGACTCTAGCCGAATCGCCGGGGCGACACACCTGCATGTGACCAACCACCGACCCGAGACCCTCGCCACGCTCACCCACACCGCGGCCGACGCAGGCGCGTCGGTCAGCGTCGACCTGGGCCGTCGTGCCGCCGACCGGGAGTTCACCGATGCCCTGGAGCGGGCGGACATCGTATTCGGTAACGAACACGAACTTGACGCACTGTTCGGCATACCAGCTAGTGGCGTCAGAAGCGATCGGGTCATCGTCTGCACGCAAGGGGCTGATGGCGCGAGCGTCTACACCGATACCGGAGACCAGACCGTCGCCGGACACGATGTCGATGTCGTCGATACCAGCGGGGCGGGCGACGCCTTCGCGGCCGGCTATCTTCGCGCGTGGCTCGGCGGAGCAACACACGACCGTGCACTCGCCGTAGGCAACGCCTGCGGGGCACTCGCCACGACCAGTCACGGCGCGCAGTCGACACTTGAGCGCACCTCCGTTGGCGCCCTCCTTGGCGACCGGGATCCCTTTTAGCCGTCGTCGCCCATCTCCGACTATGGGAAAGCAGCCACATCTTCTCGTTGAGGAGGGCGATCTCACCGACCTAGCACTCGTTCCGGGTGATCCCGGACGGGTTGATCGGATCGCACGACAGTGCACTGATGTCGAGACCGTCGCAGCGAACCGCGAGTACAAGCTCGTCAACGCAACCTACGAGGATCGGCGACTGACGCTCTGTTCAACGGGGATCGGAAGCCCCTCCGCGGCGATCGCTGCCGAGGAACTCGCCGCCGTCGGCGTCGACACGCTGATTCGTGTCGGGACGACCGGTGCACTCCAGTCAGATATCGAGATCGGTGACATGGTCGTCGCCACCGGAGCGGCCAAGGATGAAGGAACCACCAAGCGCTATGAGTCGGCGACCATCCCCGCCGTCCCCTCCTATGCGGTACTTACAGAGTTGGTCGCCGCAGCTGAGACTGACCCCGGGACCGTCCACGTCGGTCCGATCGCGACCGATGATGCCTTCTACGCCGAAGACGGGGAGACAGTCGCCGACTGGGAGGCCGCCGGGTTGCTCGCCGTCGAGATGGAGGCGGCGGCTTTATTCAGCCTCGCCCGGCGGAAGGGCCTCAACGCCGGCGCCATCTGTACGGTTGACGGCAACTTAGTGAAGGGCACCCAGAAGGGCGAGACCGAGGATGAAGAGCTCCCACCGAAGGCCCGTGACAACGTCGAACGGGCGATCACAATCGCGCTTGAGGCTGCCCGCAGTCTGTGACCGGCGGAATGCCCATTAGCGTCCGCCCATAGCCTCAGATATGGAGTGGCGGCTCTTCGCTAATCTTCGCGAGACAGCCGGAACCAACCGGGTGACGATTGAGGACACTCCGGCGACAGTCGCAGAGGCGCTTGAGGCGCTCTTCGACAGCTATCCACCACTTGAAGAGCGCGTGATCGGCGATGACGGCACGGTTGAGGACCACATCAACGTGCTCAAGAACGGAGTACCGGTCACGGGGCTCGACACGGACGTAGAGCACGATGATGAACTCGCGTTGTTCCCGCCGGTCAGCGGCGGGTGATCACCCCGAATTGAGGAGAAAGCCCACGACTTTGATCATGGGAGAGGTCACATTCCCATGTCCGCAGCCGGCTCCGGAACCGGAAGGGTTGACCGCGAGACACCGAGCAGTTCGGCGGCGTGACCGAGCGCCATATCGAAGCCATAGTACCGTTCAAGTTCGTCGCCATCGGCCTCCGGTCGCACCTTCAACATGGCGTAGCCCTCGATATTCTGGGCAATCGCTGCCGTCTGTCCATCACGCTCGAACGTGAGCACCCGCTCGGTATCGGTCTCGTAGTACCGCGCCGTCACACCGTCAGCCTCGGCTACAACAGTCATAAAGAGAGATACATACCGCGGTGTAATCGAACCTGTCGATCACAGGGTGATCCTGCCGGTTCCAGACCGTTCGTATCGGGTGGGATCGACCCAATCGTATGGGCCAGTGGCTCACGAGTGGTCGGCGCCGGGACATCTGCGTGTTGCTGTACGGGACCGACGGTGTCACCACCCAGGACCTCAAACATCGCCTTGAGGACCACTATGAGGTGCGACTCGATCCGGGGGCGTTCCGGAGCACGCTTGCCGCCTTAGTCGACGCGGGACACGTCGAACGGACTGTCGATGGCGTCCACGATCGGTACGCGCTCACCGAGGCCGGCCAGGCGGCACTTGAGGCACACGACCGCTGGCGCCGGGAGCAACTGGAGCCGTAACGCCTGTCGTGATCCGGTGGTTTTTCACCGGTCGCCGGTTAAGAGTTGATATCAGATGTCCAAGGGCGGATCTGTTGTGGACGAACTAGCCTGGTGTCACGACGCCGTCGTCGATGTCTCGCGTACGTTTGCGATCACAATCGAACGGCTCGCGCCACCGATGGCGGATCGGATCTGTGTCGGCTATCTCATGTGCCGGGTTGCCGATACCATCGAAGACGCCGGTCACATCCCACCGGACGACCAGGTGCATCTGCTTGAGCACTACGAGTCCGTGCTTGAGAACGAGGCCAGCCTCGACACGTTCGAGAATGAGGTCGCCGAATGGGTGCCACCGGCCGAGGACCGGTCGGACGACTGGAACGTGGTGGCAAACGTCGATCGGGTACACCGGGCCTTTGACTCGCTGCCACAGGCATCGCGCGACGCGATCCGCGGTCCCGCGAGCGAGTTGGTCAGCGGGATGGCCATGTTCGTCGACCGGTACGCCGACGCTGGCGGACTCCGCATTCGGACGATCGACGAGCTTGAGGAGTACTGCTGGTATGCCGCCGGGACGGTCGGCGAGCTGGTCACGAATCTGCTGGCCGAGGATGCCACCCCAGAGCGACGTCGGTCGATGCGTGAGCACGCCGAGGCCTTCGCGTTGCTACTGCAACTGGTCAACGTGGCGAAGGACGTCGGTGACGACTACCGCGAGGAGAACAATGTCTACCTGCCAATTGAGTGGCTCCAGGAGGCCGGGGTCAGTCCGGATGACCTCGCAGACCCCGAGGCCGCCGGGGCCGTCGGATCGGTCGTCGAACGCCTTGTTGACCGGGCTGCTGGCTATCTCGACGGCGCCCAGGCCTATTTGATGGCCATGCCGGAGACCCAGGGCAACACCCTTTCAGCGTGGGCCATCCCGAAGCTGCTCGCCGTGGGGACAATCCGCGAGCTACGCGACCAACCGGAAGCGGTCGTCGATGGTGACGTCAAGGTCTCCCGGTCGGAAGTCTACGCCTTGATCGAGCGCTTCGAGTCGGGGGCCGATAAGGAGGAGCTGCCGGACCTGCGGAATACGATGGAACACACCCCGCTGCATCAGGCGTGAGCACGCCGGCAGACGCCTTCTTCCCCACAGGTTCTTATATCACTGCGTCAATGGCTTCTGGCAGTGGCTGACGACACCGAGGAGTACGATCCGCCATCAATCAGCGATCTTGAAGCCGTGCGATTCGTTGGACCGGCGACAGCAACAACGCTCACAGCCGCCGGAATCGACGCTAAGTGTAGCTTCAACTCTAAATCTATAGATCCTCCTCAGCTTTGAACGTTGAAGTAGGAGCGTGACGTAGGCGGTAGCGAAGATGGATG